>JAICEP010000673.1 GCA_025924095.1 Sorangium sp. | reverse complement strand
TGGCGTACGATCTGGTCACCACCGACCGGCAAGTGACCCCTTTTACCGATGCTGGCTGGTACGTTGTCTGTCCGAACAACCTGGAGGAGTTCGAGCGCAACACCCAGGCGATGGACTACCGGACGCCCCTGTCACACTGCAGCCTGCTCCCCTGAGCCCGGGGGGGCTCTTCACGGCAGGCGACGTTGCGTGACGCGCGTCGCGATCGCTGCCCGCGCGGAGCAGGCTGGCGCGCCGCGCCAGGCGTCCTCGACAAGGATGCGCGGCGCCATCGTCGATTCCGTCGCGCGCGCGCCGCGGCCAGTGGCTATCATGCATCGAGCTCGGGCCCGCGGGTTTGCCGCCGCCCGGCCTGGTCAGGAGCCGTAATGAACAAGGCCGTGCCGGGATGAAGGAGACGATGGCCAAGGAGCCGCACGGCGCGAGCGACGGGCGCGCCCAGCGGATGCTCGACGCGGCGCCGGCGATCCTGTGCGTCGTCGACATGACCGAGAGGCGGCTCACCGCGCACAACGCCGCCCTCGCCCGCACGCTCGGTTGCACCGGCGAGGAGCTCGCGATGCGCGGCGTCGAGGCGCTCGCGGCCCGGATTCATCCGGACGACCTCGCCGGGCTCGCCGCGCGCGCCGAGCAGCTGAAGGCGGCGCGAGACGGCGAGGTCGTCGAGGCCGAGCTGCGGGCGCACGGCCGCGGAGAGGGCGAGCAGCTCTTCGCCGTCCGCGCCGAGGTCTTCACGCGGGACGCGGACGGCGCCGCGCGCGAGATCTTCCTGTCGGCCGAGGACGTGACCGAGCGGCGCCGCCGCGAGCAGCGCCTCCACCGGAGCGAGGCGCTGCTCGCGACGTTCTGCGACCATGCGCCGGTCCTCCTGTATGCGAAGGACCGGGACGGCGCCTTTCTCCTGGTGAGCCGCTCGCTGGAGGAGATCGTCGGGGCGGCCCCGGGCAGCATGCTCGGGAAGACCGACAAGGACTTCTTTCCACCGGAAGTCGCGGCGATTTACAACGACGTCGATGAGCTCGTGCGCAAGAACGGCGCCCCGTTCGAGGCCGAGGACCCCGTCCCCCACGCCGAGGGCGAGAGGACGTTTTATACCATCAAGTTCCCGGTCTGGGGCGAGGGCATCCGGGAGGGCGCGGTGGCCGGCGTCTCCGTCGACATCACGCGCGTCAAGGCGGCGGAGCGCGAGCGGGAGGCGGCGCGCGACGAGCTCATCGTGGCGCAGCAGGAAACGATACGAGAGCTCGTCACGCCGCTCCTGCCGATCGCCGAGGGCGTCCTCGTCATGCCGCTCATCGGCATCTTCGACAGCGCGCGGGCGAGCGGGATCATCGAGACGTTGCTCCAGGGCGTCGAGAGACACTCGGCCCGCATCGCGATCATCGATATCACCGGCGTCAAGGCGGTCGACGTGTCGGTCGCCGAGATGCTGGTGCAGGCCGCGCGCGCGGCGGGGTTGCTCGGCGCCGACGTCGTGCTCACCGGCATCCAGCCCGCGATCGCGCGGACGCTGATCGAGCTCGACATCGACCTGCGGGGCCTGATCACGGAGGGGACCTTGCAAGGCGGCATCGCGTATGCGCTGAAGCGCCGATGACGGCAGTCCGCCTCCAGAGCGCGGCGTCCTCCCCCGCGGACGAGCGCGGGCGGCGGCAGCGCGAGGCCCACCTCCCGCGTGCGCGCCGGCTCCCGCGTGCGCGCCGGCTCCCGCGTGCGCGCGGGGGAAGCGTTCGTGCAAGCTTGGATAGAAGGATGGGATGCGCCCCTGTGTGGTAGCCTCGGCGCATGACCAGCGCGAGCGCGACGCTGCCAGTCCCGGTCGCGGCGCCGCGCCGAGAGGGCCTTCGGGCCCGCCTCCTCGAGTTCCTGCTCGTCGGGGGCGCGACGCTCGCGCTCTTTCCGCTCGCGTGGCTGCTCCGCAGGGCCGTCGGGCTCGACGCGTCGGAGCTCGCGCTCGGCTTCCTGACGTTCCACGCCGCGACCCTGATCAACGATCCTCACTTCGCGGTCACGTACCTCCTGTTCTACAAGGACGCGCGGCGCCGCGCGTTCGGCGGCGCGCTCGCCCCGGCCCAGCGGGCCCGCTACCTCGTCGCCGGGCTCCTCGTCCCGCTCGCGCTGCTCGCGTGGGCGACCTGCGCGCTCGCGACCGGCTCCGCGCGGACGATGGGCTTCATGATCCAGCTCATGTTTCTCCTGGTGGGCTGGCACTACGTGAAGCAGGGGTTCGGCGTCCTGACGGTGCTGTCGGCGCGGCGCGGGTTCCGGTTCAGCCCGCTGGAGCGCAAGGTGGTCCTCTCGCACTGCTTCGCGGCCTGGGCCTATGCGTGGGCGAGCCCGGCCGATCCGGGCAGGGAGCTCGAGGAGAAGGGCGTGATCTACACGTCGCTCGCGCACCCGCCCGCCCTCGAGCCCGTCACCCGCGCGGCCTTCGCGCTGAGCGTGCTCGCGCTGCTCTGGGTGCTCGCGCGAAGGTGGCGAGCGGAGAGGCGGCTACCGCCGCTCGGGCCGCTCTCGGGGTTCCTCATCACGGTGTGGCTCTGGACCGTGTACTCGAGCCTCGACCGGCTCATGATGTACGTGATCCCGGCGCTGCACTCCATCCAGTATCTGTACTTCGTCTGGCTCCTGAAGCGGAGCGAGGCGCGCGACGCCGAGGGCCCGCCGCTGTTCGGGAGGCCGACCGGCCTGCGCCTCGGCCTCCTGGCCGCGTCCGCCGTCGGCCTCGGATGGGTCGTGTTCCGCGGCGCGCCCGCGCTCCTCGACGGCGCGCTGGTGCTGGGCGCGAGCGCCGATGAGACGATGGCCGGCCTGGGCCCGACGCCGTACTTCGCGGCCGTCTACGTGTTCGTGAACATTCACCACTACTTCATGGATAACGTGATCTGGCGCCGGGAGAACCCCGACACACGGTATCTGCTGCGCCAGGACGCTGACGGGAGCGCGAGCGGCTGAACGGGGAGCTCGCGCTCCCGGGCCCGCTTCACGCCCTTCTCTTCAGGATCGCCCCCGCCGCGCGCGCGGCGAGCCAGACGGCGGACGCAGCAGCGCCGAGCGCGCTCGTCGCGACCACGGAAGCGCGGATCAGGGCTGGGGCGACCTTCTCCGGCCGGTAATCGGGCAGGTACGGGCGGACGGCGCGCGGCAGCACCCACGCCTCGCTCCCCGGGCCCTCGCCGCCGATCGCGCGCATCGCGCGGGCGAGACGGCCGCGGGGCTGCGTGCGGCTCTGCACCCACGGGATGAACCGGGCGAGCGGCATGTTGCCAGGCGCCTGCCGCTCCATCCAGGCGAGCGCGCGCCGCAGCTCGGCCGCCGTCGCGGGAGCGCCGCCGTCGCCCTCGAAGCGGTGCCACTCGCCATGGCTGGGCAGGAGCCACGCGAAGCGGAGGCGGCCCGCCTCCGCCAGGACGGCCAGGCGACGCACGGAGTGGATCTGGCGCTCCCAGTCGCCCCAGCACTGGAGCCGGAACGCGACCATCTGGCCGAGGCGGCGCGAGTAGGCGAGGTGGTCGCCGGTGAACAGGAAGCGGCCACGGTACAGCAGGCACATCGAGCCCGCGGTGTGGCCGGGCTGGGAGAGCACGGCGAGCTCGGCGCCGGCGAGCTCGGCGTCGGCGAGCGGCGCGCCGTCGAGGGTCATGGGCTCGGGGCGATCGGGGAGCTGGATCTCCACGTCGGTGGTGATCGCGCTGTACGGGCCGCCGCTCGCGCTCACGTCCGCGAAGCCGAGGATGCGGCGGCACCCGGGGAAGCGGGCCGCGAACTCGGCGTGGTGCGCGGTGTTGTCGCCGTGGGTGATGAAGATCCACCGCACGCCGCCGTGCTCCTCGAGGAAGCGGAAGATGGCCTCGTTCGGCTTGGGCAGGTCGACGAGCACGTTGCCGCCGGGGCGCTCGATGAAGTAGGTCGTGGCGCCGATGTTGTCGGTCGAGGGATGACCGAGGGCCCAGACGTCCTCCTCGATGCGGCGCGGCCAGGTGCTGAAGGGGGCGCCGAGCGCGCCGGGGCGAGGGCGCACGGCGGGCGGCTTGAGGCGCAGAGCGTGGACCGGGCAGGCGGCCACCGCCGTGCGCGCCGCCTCGAGGTCGGCCTGACTCCGCGGCTGGCGCAGGACGCCCGTGAACGACCCCTCGTCGTAGGTGCCCTCCAGCACGGCGGGGCCGCGGTGCTTCACGTCGCCGTCCATGGCTCCCCAGTGCGCGGGCGCGACCTCGCCCAGGAGCTCAGGCGCGAAGTTCCTGCAAACGCCTGCGCCGCAGCAGGCGCGCGTGACGTGCAGTCGTCCCCAGTCTTCCCCGCCGATGCCGTCCGTCGGTACATTGTCCATAGCCGCGCAGACTATCACGCTGCCCCCGAACCGGCAGTTGCGCCGTCGGCCTCACCGGCGATGAATCATCCCATCGGCGCGGTCCGGGCGCCTTCACTCCGCCGCCGTAACGCCCGGTCGTCCATGCTGTACACACCCGGCAGGCTCAGGCGAGCGAGCCGACGATCTCATCCGTCCATACGC
>JAICEP010000672.1 GCA_025924095.1 Sorangium sp. | reverse complement strand
GTTACGTCCTCACCGGCGATGGCAAGCTCTGGCGGCGAGAGCAGCACAGCTGGCGCTGCTTCGGTCCCGCGCTGGACGCGCTCCTCGTGCGGCCCCCGAAGGCCGAACGAAGAAGGCTGGGCTGACTCCCATGCACGTCACCCTCTCCCTCGATCCTCCGGCGACGACGCACACCATCGAGCTCCGCCTCGTGAGCGCACTCGGCCGCGCGACGCGCGCCGAGGTCGACGTCTCCACGCCCGAGCCGCTCGACGGCGAGGCCCTCCTCGGGACGCCCGCGCGGATCGAGATCACCGGCGACGACGGCGCGATCGCGGTGCACCACGGCGTCGTCGCGGGCCTCACCGCGGTCGCCACCGCCGACCCGGGCGCGCAGCGGCTCACCACGATCGACCTCCGCTCGGCCATCGAGTGGCTCACCTTGCGCAAGGACGCGCGGGTGTTCCGCAGGACGACCGCCGCGGCGATCGTGGAGGAGCTCCTCGCCGGCGCCGGCATCCAGGGCGACGCCTTCGTGAACGAGGCGCAGCCGCCGCCGGAGCGCGAGCACGTCACCCAGTGGAACGAGACCGACGACGTCTTCCTTCGCCGGATCTGCGAGGAAGAGGGCCTCTATTTCCGGTTCGATCCGAAGGAGGGCTTCGACGCGTTCGTCCTCTGCGACAGGTCCGAAGCGGCGCCCGAGGTCCTGCCGGAACCGCTGATGTTCGTCGACGAATCGGGCCTTTACCCCGGGAAACGCGTGGCCTTCGCCGCCAGGCACATCCGCAGGCGCCGCCCCGGCAAGGTGGCCCTGCGCGATCACGACCCGGCCAAGCCGGCCGTGAAGCTGGAGGCGAAGGCCGAGGGCGGCCTCGATCCGGAGAAGGCCGTGGAGGTCTACGAGGCGCCCGGCCGGTTCCGCACCGAGGACGAGGGGCAGCGCGAGGCGCGGCTGCGGCTCGAGGCGCTGCGGGCCGACGCCGATGTCCTCGAGTTCGACACGACCGCCCTCGAGCTCCGCCCCGGCGTGCAGCTCGAGGCCGACGCCGCGCTCTCGGTGGGCGTTTCGCCGAGCGGCAAGTACTTCGTCGTCGAGACCTCGCTCACCTGGAGAGCGGGTGAGCCCGAAGGCAGGCTGCACGTGAGGGCGATCCCGCTCGGCGTGCCGTACCGGCTCCCGCGCGTCACCCCGCGCCCGCGCATCCCGGGCATCCAGAGCGCCACGGTGACCGGCTCGAGCGGCGAGGAGATCCACACCGACGCGGCCGGCTGCGTGCGCGTCACGTTCCCCTGGGACCGCGGGGGCCCGAGGGACGGGACATCGAGCCTCCCGATCCGCGTGATGCAGGCCAATCTCCCGGGCTCCATGCTCCTTCCGCGCGTGGGCTGGGAGGTGCTTGTCGGCTTCGAGGACGGCGACCCGGATCGGCCCTACGTGCTCGGGCGCTCCTTCAACGGCCGGCAGCTGCCCGCGTTCGGCCTGCCCGCCAACAAGACGATGACCGCGATCGGCACGGTGAGCTCTCCCGGCGGCGGCAAGGCCAACATGATCTCGCTGGAGGACGCCGCGGGGCGACAGCACATGGTCTGGCACGCCGGATTCGGCAAGACGACCACCGTCGGCGCCGACATGCAGAACCAGACCGTGGGGTTCGAGAACATCCACATCAAGGGCGCGCAATCGTGGCAGATCGGCGGCAATGAGACGCTGTCGCTCGAGAACGCGTGGACGGTCGGCGTCGACCGCCAGACGGCTTCGGTGGGCGGCAATCAGGACATCACGATCAACGCCACCGGCACGACGAAGGTGGGGAGCGAGACCGTCTCGATCGGCGCCAACCTCATCGAGCAGGTGGGCGATCCGATCAGCGGCCTCAAGGGCTTCGCCGAGGCGGCGGTGCTGGCCGGGGTCGGACAGATCCCCGGGGTCGGCACCGCCCTCACGAAGGGCTATTCGTGGGGCAAGGCGCTGGGCAATGGATACCGGAACGGCGGATTGAGCGGCCTCGCGACGGCCGCTGTGCAGACCGGCCTCGGCGAGGTCGCCGGCCGGATCCCCGGCGGCGACGCCATCGTCGCGGCGGCCGACAGCGCCGGCCTCACGCCGTGGTCCGAGCAGGCCAAGCAACGCGCGGCCGAGCAGCAGGGCGGCGGCGGCGCGGCGGGCCCCGGAGGCGCCGGCGCGGGCGCCGCGGCCGCCGCGCCGGGGCACCGCAAGCTTGTCGTGAACGGCGCGGTGACCGAGGTGATCGGCGCGATCCACGCCATCCAGACGCCGGGGGCGCTCAAGTGGACGACCCTCGGCGCCTCGAGCTTCGCGATCGGGGGCAGCCACGCCACGTCGGCGGTCCGCATCTCGCGCCTCACGATGGCCGCCTCGTCGGACACCGCGGCGGCGACCTCCCTGCGGGCGACCGCCGGGCTCGGGCGCAACGTCAAGGCCACCCACACCCTCAAGGCGGGCGGCGCCATCCGGCTCGACGCGGGCGCCGAGTTCGCGGTGAAGGCCAGCGGCGCGCTGTCGATCCAGGCGGGCGGTCCCCTCACCCTCGACGGCGGCACCGTTGTGTTCGACGTGGGCGACGGCGCGTCCACGGTCTCGGTGCACGGCGGCGGCCTCACCCTCGAGTCCGCGACGATCACCATCAACGGCAAGACCCAGCACACAGGCAAGGAGAGCGCCGGCTGATGGCCCTCGGCGTCGCGGAGATCTCCCTCGTCTCGCCGCTCGGGCTGAGCCCGAGCGAGCATGTCTTCTTCCACCGGGCGGAGGTCAACCCGCACGCGGGCGGCGCGTTCACGACGCGCGACGGCGAGGCCCTCCCCGTCCACCACTGCCCCTGGATCGCCCCCTCGCGCCCGTGGTCGTCGCGGATCCGCCTGCTCGCGAAGCAGGCGCTGGCGCGCGCGGCGCCCGCGTCGAGGAGCACGCCGATCCTCCTCGTCGCGCCCCCGGAGGCGCTCGATGGCGAGGCGGACGTCGCGCGGTTCCTGACGCTCGCGGGGCACACCGTCGTGAGCCGGCGCTCGGGGGCGGCGGCGTACGTGCCGGCGCTGCAGGAGGCGCACGAGCTGCTCCGGAGGGAGCCGGAGGTGGTGGTCCTCGCCGTCGACTCGCAGATCCGGCGGCAGGACCTCGAGCGGTGGCTGGAGCAGCGCTATTCCGCCTTCACGCGCAATCCCCTGCCCCCCTCGGAGGGCGCGGCCGCGGTGCGGCTCGTCGCGGGCGCGGGTCAGGGCGCGCCGCTCGCGGGCAAGGTGCACTCGTACGCCGCGGCGGAGAGCGACGCGCGGGACGACAACGATCTGCCCACGGACGGCGCCGCGCTCACGCGCGTGTTCGCGGCGCTCCGGCTCCGCCCGTCGGTGCCGCTGGTGGTCGGGCCGCTCGACGTGGATCCGCTCCGGATCCGCGACTTCCATCTCGCGTCGGTGCGGCACCGTGCGCGGCTCGAGCGCGCCGAGATGCCGAGCTTCGAGGGGCAGATCGGCCTCTTCGGCAGCGCCGCGGGCCTGATGTCGGCGGTGTTCGCGCTGGCCTGGCTGCGGCACGGGCTCCCCCTCCCCGGGCCGGCCGGCGCCGGGCAGGTCGGCGGCCGCGTGGCGCTCGCCTGGGCGCGGTCGGGCGACGGGACCGTGGGCGCCGCGCTCGTGGGGGACGAGCGGTCATGAGCGTCCGGAAGGCGTCTGTCGGGCTCCAGCGGGTGGTCCCCGCCGCGCCCCTCGCCGGGCGGGATCCGCCGCCTGCGGAGCGGGATCTGGGCGCGCTCGACTGGCAGGGAGAGGTCCGCCTCGACGCCGGGCGGGCGGCGGGGCTGTCCGCGGCGCTGTGGCAGCAGCACGTGCGGACCGGCCTCCTGGAGCGGGCGGTCGCGCTGGGGGCCGATCACCGGGCCGGGCCGCACCTCGCGCGGCCCGAGGTCGCGCGCCGCCTCCTGGCGCACATCGACGCGCTCGCCGAGGCCGGCCTGACGCCCGCGGAGCTCGCCGCGTTCGCGGGCGAGGCGGACCTCGAGCACCCCGGCGCGGCGTGGGCGCTGGCGGTCCTCTTCGGCTGCCTTGACGCGGCGGGCGTGGAGGACGCGTTCGAGGGGTGGCTCGCGTCGCTCCACGGCGCGGCGTTCCCCACGTACGGGGGCGTGCTCGAGATCGCGGAGGCGATCGCGACCCAGCCGAGCGAGGATCTGCGCGATCGCGCGCGGCGCTGGGCGGCGAGCGTGGAGCAGCCGGTGCTCGCGGGGATCGCGCTGGAGATGACGCCGCCCGGCGAGCTCCCGGGCGAGGCGCTCGCCGCGCTGGCGGGGGTGCGGAGCCCGCTCGTCCAGGCGGCGGTCGAGCGGTACGTCGCGCGCACGCCGCTCGACCCCGCGCGCCCCGCGCCGGCGCGCGCCTCGTGGATCGACGTGGAGAGCCCTGCCTTCGCGTACGAGGTGGCGCGCGCGCGGATGCTGCAGCGGGACCTCGAGCCGCTCGACCGGGTGCGGAGGAGGGATCCTCGCGCCCTGGCCGCGCTCGGCCCGTACGCGCTCGACG
>JAICEP010000671.1 GCA_025924095.1 Sorangium sp. | reverse complement strand
GCTGTCGTGACGCGCCGGCCCCCGGGGGTGCGCGCGCTCGCGCGGCCTCGTGCCCCGCGCTGCCAGGAGGGCGCATGAGCTCCACGACCGTCTCCAGGGACACGGTGCTCTCGCTGGTCGGGCGCGCCGAGGCGCGGGTGCGCTTTCCGGATCTCGACTTCGCCGATCCCTGGGCCGAGGCGATGCTGGCCTCGCTCGACGTGGATCCGGCGGGCTTCGACGCCCGCGCGCTCCGGACCTCGACGGTGCGCACCATGATCGTCGATCGGCTCGTCCGGGACTACTTCGAGCGGAACCCGTTCGGCCTCGCCATCGCGCTCAACGCCGGGCTCTGCACGCGGTTCTCGCGCATCGACAACGGGACGCTCCGCTGGGTGGAGCTCGATCCGCCCCACGTGGCCGAGTTCAAGTGCGCGCATCGCCTCTGCCACGCGTCGGATCGCCACGCCATCGCGAGGTGCTGCTCGATCGCGTGCACGGGGTGGATGGATGGCCTCCGCGGCGCGGGCGACCTGCCGACGCTCCTCATCGCCGAGGGCGCCTTAGCCGGCCAGCCGCCCGAGCTCGTCGACGCCTTCTTCACGCGAGCCTCCCTGCGCCTCGCGACGGGGACGGAGCTCCTCCTCGATCTCGATCACGACGCGTCGCCGCCGCTGCGGATCCCGCCGCGGCTGCGCGCCTGTCTGGAGCTCCCCACGCCGGATGGATCCGTGGCGCGCTACCCGCGACTGCGGCCGTTCGGCGGGGACGAGGCCGCGCCGGCGCCCGGGCGAGCGCTGCGCGAAGCGAGCAGGGCGGCGCGCCTGATCCAGGACGGAGGCGCGCCGTCCGTCCTCCACCTTCGCTTCGCGTGAGCCCCGCCGATCGCCATGGCGCGTTGCACCTGAGCTCCGATGTCGATCGTCGCGTCGCAGACCACGAACGATCCGCGCGATGACGGCGCACGCAGGACGCGCGCCGGATCAGTACACGCGGAACTGACCGCTCAGCGTCAACAGCGAGAGCAGGTGGAGCAGCCCCGAGTAGTAGCGCGGCTGCCCCGTCGTCAGCTCGGTCGCCCACGCCGCCTCGATGAACTCGGCGCGCTCCTCGGTGGTCGCGACCAGGCCGGTGACGCCGTTCATGACGATGAGCGCAGACTCCCGTGCACCGGCCGCCTCGCCTTCGAGCGTGTAGGACCCGACGTAGGAGTCCATGCCCTTGCTCGAGAAGAACGCCAGCAGCCGGTCGGCCTCCTCCACCTGCCACGGGTCGACCCCGAACCAGACGTGGTCGAGCGCGATGTTCAGCAGCGCCCGGTAGGACTCCGAACCGAACCGCTCCGAGCCGGTCACCGGCGTGCCATCGAAGCGGACGCGCACCGGGATGAGCCCTGTGCTCGGGTGCGCGACCGCCTTCCAGTGCTCGCGCGCGCGGGCCGCGGCCTCGGACCAGAACGGGTCGCCCGTGGCCTGCGCCCAGAGCGCGTAGTACGCGGGCATCGCGGCGGACGGGCGGGTGATGTCCGCCGCGTCGACGTGCGGGACGTCGAAGACGAGCTTCGTCTCCGCGTCGAAGATGTTCGTCACGCCGTTGTCGACGCCGCCGTTCAGCGTCTCCTTGTGGCGCATCACCTCGAGCAGGGCGATCGCGTCCGCTCCATAGTCGATGGCCCCGGTGTCGCTCCCCCAGCGGCCGTGGGCGAAGAGCAGCGCCATCGCGAGCTGCTGGAGGCCGAACGGATCGGTGCACCGCACCGTTTTACCTGCCGAGGTGTCGCACCACGACCTGAAGTAGCCCTCGTTGGGGCCGGACGTGGGCTCTAGCCAGGCCTTGGCGTACCTCCAGAGCCGATCGAACTCGCTCCGCTTGTCGAGCTCGACCGTGATGATCATCCCGAAGCCGATGCCCTCGGTGCGCACCTGCTCGTGCAGGACATCCCAGATATAGGCCCGATCGGTGTTGGACAGGTCCGGGTAGAAGATCGCCTCGCTCCATGGATCGCCATAGAAGAGCTGATTGAAGCGATCGTCGATCTTCTCCGCGATCTCCTCGTCCGTCTTGCCGAGCACGTCGCGGAGCGCGTTGGGGTACTCCGACGGGCCGGTCAGCGGGCGGAGCTCATCGCTGGTCATCCGGTCATGGCCGAGCCAATCCACCGTTGTCCCACACGCGGGCAGCGCGCAGAGCGCCAGCGGAGCACACACAATGCCCGACGCTACGCGGAACCAACGGAGGGGGGCGGGACAGCGCATGACCCGGAGTTTAATCAGTTACATAGCGCCGAACCCTGGAGGCAAGCACGCTGTTCGGATGCCGGCGCAGAAACGTCTCGGCGCGCTGCGACGCCGCGTCCGGCCGGCCGCTCTTCGCGAGCGCGTCAATCCGCAAGACCTCGGCCTCGAGCCCCATCCGGCCGCGCGGATGCTCCCTGGAGTAGGTGTCCAGGAGCGCGAGCGCGCCCTGCGCGTTGCCGCTCGCGAGCGTCGTGCGCGCCGCATCCAGCGCGCTGAGCTCCGCCTGGAGCGCCGTGCTCGAGGCGGACGGCTTCGGGGCGACCCTGGGGGACGCGCCCCCGCTGTCGCCAGCGCGCGCCGGAGCGGGGAGCTCCTCCGGCCGAGCCTCCACGGGCGCCGCCTGGGCCGCCGGCGCCGCCGGGATCGGGCGCGGCGCGGCCCGGGCGATCGGGTCCGCGAGCGCGCCGCCGAAGCGGTGGACCGCGACGGGCTCCGGCGCCTTTTGCCCGCGCCAGGCGAGATAGCCGGCCGGGATGCCGGCCAGCACGCCCACCGTCGAGAGCGCGACGAGGATCTTGGTCCAGCCGAGCTTCACGGCGAGCGACGAGGACCCAACGGCCGTCCCCGCCGCGGAGACCGCAGCAGGCGCGACGACGCTGGCCGACAGCGCGGCGGCGCCGGCGAGGCCCAGCGCGGCCAGCGTCTTCGCGCGCGTCTCCGGTGAAGTCTGGTACGACGCGCCGGCGCTCAGCAGCGCGCGCTCGAGCGGGCTGTCGCTCTCTTCCAGCATGCGGCGTGGTTCACTCATCGTCTTACCTCGCTCGTCCCAACGAGCTCGAGCGCGCGGACGCGCTCGCGAAAATCGGCCCTGGCCCTTCGTAGCCGAGAGGCCACGGTACCCTGCGGGATCCCCAGCACGCCGGCGATCTCCACCATGCTCATCTCCTCGAATTCGTACAGCACGAACACGGTCCGCAGGTCCGACTCCATCTGGTCGAGTACCTGGTCCAGCATCTGCCGCGCGTGTTTCTGGCTGGTAAGCTGCTCCGGTGTCGCGGCGTCCACGACCTCCGGCGGCTCGGCCGCCGGAAACTCCCGCCGGCGCGCAGCGCTGCGTCGCGCGTGGGCGGCCACGTGAAGCGCTGTCTGGAGAAGAAAACTCTTCTCAGCCCCCGGCCGGACATCGTCCAGCCGCTGGGCGGCGGCGATGAAGGTGCGCTGCACCGCATCGTCGATCTCGGCGGCGGGGGTCCCCGCGTTGCGGAGCACCCGCCCGATGAAGTCGAGATGCGCGTCCACCATCCGGCGCAGGCGCGCATCCCGTTGTCTCAAGCTCGCTGCCGAAGGTTTCACGTTCGCCGGCTCCATTTCAGGCAAAGCAGGCGCTGTCAGGACTTCGGCAACCATGGTTCCGCTCACCGCGAGGCGGGACATGAGACCAGGGAACAGGCGTTCCGCACAGACGACGACCGGCGGCAGTCAGCGCGGAGCAGGTGCGTCGGGTCGGGGTGCACACCGTGCCTGCCGCACTGCTTCCTGATGCCGTCCATGTCTCATAATTCCCAGGCTGCATCGAGTTGATCACGGAAGTGCCGGCTCAGAAGCTGTGCACGATCCCGACGGCCGCCAGCGGCGAGATCACAGGCGTTTGACCGACCGTTTCCGTCGGCAAGAAAATGGTGAAGCGTCGACGAACGAGCGGCACGCCGAGCCCCGCCTCGATTTCGAAGGCGGTGCCCCCGCCGAGCGACACGGCGGCGCGCGCGAGGGCCCCGGCGCTCCACCATGACCGCACGGCGGACCTCGGGTTCGACAGGCCCTCCCCCGTCGCCGTGAACCAGCCGCCGGTGGCCACGACACACGGCTCCGCGCTGACGATATCGGCGATCTGCCAGCGCAGCGGGCAGGCGGTGAGCGCAGCGGCCGTCCAGTGGATCAGGGCGTTGTCGGTGCCCTGCAGGATGTCGTTTCGGGCGTATGTCAGCGAGAGGCCGAGTGAAGGGCTCAGCACGCTGTCCGTGTGCAAGGTCGCCCGGGCGACGAGCGCGCCGCCCAGGCTCGCGTAGGGCGAGACGACCTGCGTCACAAGGGCCTGCGCTCCGAGCCCGAACGTGAACGGCAGCCCCTGGCGCGGGGCCTCGGGCGGCGGCGCAGGCGGCGGCGGGGGCGGCGGCGGCGGCGGCGGCGGCGGCAGGGGCGTGGTCTCCTCGGCCACCTCGTCGAGCGCGAGCGCCGCGGTGAGCGAGAGCGCCTGGACCACGACCTCGCACGACATGGCCTCGACGGTGCGGGTGTCCGTCGCGCCGCGCTCGTGGATCACGCGC
>JAICEP010000670.1 GCA_025924095.1 Sorangium sp. | reverse complement strand
GTCCGTTCTTGGGCAGCTGGTGCTGGTAGAGGTACGTGCCGAGGTTCAGCCGGCGAATCATGTAGTTCGCCGCGACCTCCACCGTGCTCTCCCCGACCTTGTAGTCCTCCATCGCCGCGGCGGCCTCGAGCACGAGGACCCCGAGGTCGGGGCAAGCGAGGCGGAGCTGCCGCGCGAGGAAGCCGCCGGCGATGCCGCTGCCGATGATGACGACGTCGAACGTGCGCATGACGCCGGCCCTTATACCCCGCCGCGGGCCGGCGGCCCGGGCTCTCCGAGCAGCTCGGCGCGGAGCGCGCCCGGCATCGCCGCCGCCTCGTCCGGGCGGAGCAGCCCGTCGCCGTGGACGATCGACGCCGAGAGGCGCCCGCCGAAGCGGCTGAAGATGACCTGGAAGCCCGGCGGCGTGACGACCGCAGGCAGCGGGTACGCCGAGCGCACGGGCAGCCCCGCGAACCGGTCCACCGTCACCGCGCCGGGGTTCGAGACGATCAGCGAGGCGAGCTCGCCATGGAACGGCTGGTCGCCGAGCCAGCGGTAGACCGGCCCGGGGAGCCAGCGGGCCAGATCGAGCGCGGCGACCATGCCGAGATCGAGCCGGTCGCGCACCATCGCGCGCTGCTGCTCGGCCAGGCGGGCCACCGCGCGGGCGTCGTCGTGGAGCTCGTCGCGGCCGAGCGAGAGCAGGACCATCGTGAGGTGATTGCCGAACAGCCGCCGCGCGCCCGCCTTGGGGTCGAGCGAGAGGGGCAGCGGGACCACGTGGTGCGGCGGGGCGAAGCCGCGGGCCACGAGCGCGCGATCGGCGAGCCGCGTCGCCGCGATCAAGAAGAGGCTCGACTCGGCGAGCCGCGCGCGCTGCCGCACCCGGAGATCGAAGGCCCGGGTCTCCTCCGCCGAGAGCGTGAGCCGGACGACGCGGGAGGTCGCGGCCCGCACCCCAGGACAGGCGCCCGCGAGCGACAGGATGGGCGCGCGGCCGAGCGCCAGCACGTGGGCCTTGTACGCGCGCGCCAGCGCGAGCCGCTCGTCGCGGTCCATCGCCGCGAGGAGGCGCTCCGGGGCGTCGTGCCGCTCCTGCCGCAGCGGCGGGTCGTCCGGCGCGTCGCCGCTGCCCGAGCCGAGCCACGCGACGAGCCGATCCGCGCCCCTGCCGTCCGTCAGCGCATGGTGGTGGCGGAGCACGACCGTATCGCCGCCGCCCGCCCCGCGCACGACGTCGAGCGCCCACGGCCGCTCGCCCGAGGTCCGGTCGGCGAGCAGCGCCTCGATGCGCGCCGCGCGCTCGCGCTCGCCGGCGACCTCGTGGAGGCGCGGCTCGGGGGCGCGCCGGTGGTGATCGACCACCCAGCGGGGCCGCCCCACCCGCCCGAGCACGCTGTTGTCGAGCCGGAAGCGCAGCTCGGGCAGCGCCCGCGTCGCGCGATCGAGGCGCGCCGCGAGCCGGCCGAGGTCGAGGCGACCGTCGAGCTCGAGCACGAACAGGCACTGATTGCCCGCCTGGCCGCGCGATCGCATGGCGCGATCGTTCATGAGGTGGAAGTGGTCGATCCCCCCGAGCAGAACGGTCGATGTCATGGTCTCCGCGGGGCGCCGCCGGTCAGGTGGAGCCGCGGGCGACCCTAGCAGCCACCCCGGCCGCACGACAGCGCCCGCAGGCGCCGGGCCGCGCACGTTCCGGGCCGCCCGTGCGCTCCGGCACACCCCGCGCGCAAGAAAACGTAAGTATCCATCCTGTGGATATACATTTGATTATATATTCCACGGGTGAATCTATCGGCGATCGACGTCAACCTCGTCATCGCGCTCGACGCCTTGCTCCAGGAGCGCAGCGTGACCCTCGCGGCCCGCCGGGTGGGGCTCAGCCAGCCCGCCATGAGCCACGCGCTGACGCGGCTGCGCGAGCTCTTCTCCGACCCGCTGCTCGTCCGGGTCGGCCGGCAGATGGCGCTCACCTCGCGCGCCGAGGCGATGACCCCGCAGGTCGCGGCGATCCTGCACGATCTCGCGAGCCTCTTCGGCGGGACGAGGCCGGCCTTCGACCCGGCGACGAGCGAGCGCACCTTCCGGATCGCCACGACCGAGTACGTGGAGCTCCTGCTCCTGCCGCAGCTCAACGCCGCGCTCGCGGAGGGCGGACCGAAGCTCGCGCTCCACCTGCTCCCCCTCGACGCCCGCGCCGTCGACGCGCTCCGGAACGGCGAGATCGATCTCGCGATCGGCGTCTTTCCGGAGGACACCCTCCCGTCCGGCCTGCGCCGCGCGGCGCTCTTCGACGATCGCTTCGCCGGGCTCGCGCGCGCGAGCCACCCCACCGCGCCCCGGCGCCTCGACCACCAGAGCTACGCCGCCCTCGGGCACGTCGTCGCCCCCCGGCACGGCGCCCACGACGGGGCCGCGGACGACCTCATCGCGGCGCGCGGCATCGCGCGGCGCGAGGCCATGGCGGTGCCGCACGTGTTCCTCCTGCCGCACGTCGTCACGGCGTCGGACCTCGTGGCCACCGTGGCCACGCGCCTCGGCAGGGCGTTCTCGAGCCTGCTGCCGCTCCGCACCTTCGACCTGCCGTTCGAGCTGCCGCCCATCGAGATCGCGATGGCCTGGAACGGCCGGACCGAGGACGACCCCGCGCGGGCATGGCTGCGCGACGTCGTGACGGCCGCCGTCCCGACGATGCGGGAGGCGGCCCGGCGGAAGCGCCTCTGACGGGGAGCTCTGGCGTGGAACTCTGAGGTGGAACTCTGAGGTGGAGCTCTGACGTGGAACAGCGCGCCGCGGCGGACGCGCGGCGGCGGGAGCGCTAGCGGCCGAGGGCCTCGGCGCGGTTCACGATGCGCGGCGTGAGGAAGATGACGAGCTCGCTCCGGGTGTCGCTCGCGCGGCGCCGCTGGAAGAGCAGGCCGAGGACGGGGATGTCCCCGAAGAACGGCACCTGGTCGAGGTTCCGGCCGGTGTTGCGGGTGAAGATCCCGCCGATCACCGCCGTGTGCCCGTCCATGATCAGGAGGTCGGTCTCCGCCTCGCGCTTCAGGATGGTGGGATCGCCGCGGGCCGAGGTCTGGTTGAAGTCGGGCTCGTCGCGGTTGATCTTCACGTGCATCGCGACGCTGCCGTCCGACGTGACGTGCGGCTTGACGAGCAGCTGGAGCTTGGCCTCCTGGAACGTCGTCTGCACGCCCTGGGCGCTGATCTGCGAGAACGGGATCAGCGTGCCCTGGCTGATCCGCGCCTCCCGGTTGTCGAGCGTGAGGATGCGCGGGCTCGAGATGATCCGCAGCATGCCGCTGGCCTCGGCCGCGGAGAGCCGGACGCCGAGGTTGACGGTGTTGTTGATCGAGCCGAGCGTGAAGCCGAGCGCGCCGCCCTGCCCGGCGCCGACGATGGCCGGCAGGTTCACCGCGAAGTTCGGGTTCGCGACCTGGCTCGCGAACGGCGAGAGGCCGCCGGTCGGGGTGTTCGAGTCGGTCGCGCCGCCGGCGACGCCGATCGCCGAGGGGAACACGAGCCCCGTCGGGTTGCCGGTCGCCGCGCTGAACGTCCCGTCGCCGCCCCACTGGATGCCGATGTCGCGCACGTAGCGGCTCGTCGCCTCCACCACCCGCGCCTCGATCAGCACCTGCGGCGTCTGCGTGTCGAGCGAGCGGACGAGCTCCTCGATCTGGTTCAGGTTGCCCGCGACGTCGCGCGCGATGAGCACGTTGGTCCGCTCGTCGACCGCGAGCGAGCCGCGCGGCGAGAGCATGTCCTTCGAGCGATCCTGGAGGTCCTTCGCGTCCGCGTAGTTGATCGGGATGAGCCGCGTCTCGATCGGCGCGAGCTGGAGCTCGCTCTTGCGCCGCGCGATCGCGAGCTCCCGCTCCTTGTTGAGATCGGCGATCGGGGCGACGCGGATCATGTTGCCCTGCCGGACCACCCCGAGGCCCTTGGCCTGGAGCACCGTCTCGAGCGCCTGGTCCCACGGGACGTTGCGCATCCGGATGGTGACCGTCCCGCTCACGTTGTCGGCGGTCACGATGTTGACCCGCCCCACGTCGGAGATCAGCCGGAGGACGTTGTGGATGTCCGCGTCCTTCAGGTCGAGGTCGATGCGCCGCCCCGTGAACCGCCGCTGCTGCCCGGCGAGCGCCGGCGTGAAGGCGCCGGCCTGGTCCGGCTCGACGAGCGACTCCTGGCTGCTCGTCTGATGGTGGGGGCTACGCCCGGCGAAGCCGGGCTCTGCCCCCACACCCCCGTCGGCACCTTCGAACGAGGTCTCGATCTCCGGCGCCCCGGCGCCCGGGAGCTCCTCGCGCGCGACCGTGCGGGTCCGCCGCGCCGCGCCCCCATCGACGCCGATCCCCGAGAGGGTCGAGGGCAGCGCCCCCTTCGCGACGCTGAGCACGAGCGCGTTGCCCTCGCGCGCCAGCGCGCCCGCGGCGCCCTCGGCCTGCTCGACCTCGACGACCACCCTGGAGCCGTCGCTGTTGCGCCGGAACGTCGAGATCGCCCGCACCGGGCCGCCGAAGGCGCCGACGTCGAGCTTGCGCTGGAGGGCGTCGGGCAGCCGGACGCCGCTGAGCTCGATGACGCGGCGGCCGGCCCTGCCG
>JAICEP010000669.1 GCA_025924095.1 Sorangium sp. | reverse complement strand
TGGCGCGCGGCGGCGCGGCAGCCTAGAGTCGTTGTCCGGGGTCGTCACCGTGCTGCGCAAGCTGCCTCCGCCGGATTTCCGCTACGTGGGGCTCCATCCGGGGCCCGGCTCGACCGGCGCGCTCGCCGCGGCGGGGACCGCGGGGCTCGCGGGGGCCTCCGCGGCGATGTGGAGCGCCGGGAGCCAGGCGCTCTCGCTGGGGCTCATGGCGATGGGGAGCGCGCTCGGCGTGCTCGCGCTGGCCCGCGCCGAGCAGCGCCTCCGGGTCCAGCGCGGCGCGCGCGAGGTGGCGATGGCCGTCGTGCCCTGGGGGATCCTCGTCGACCCGGACACCGAGCCGCGGGTGCTGCGGTGGCCCGCCGTGAAGCGGGTGAGCGTCGACGTCTCGCACACGATGCGCGGCGGGACGCCGGCCGTCGTGTCGAGCCTCGTGACGGTGCACACCGCGCGCGACGTGCTGGCCGGCCGCGCCGCGGGCGCGGTGGATCTCGATCGGCTCCTCGCCAACCTCGAGGGCTATGCGCAGGAGGCGGCGCGGCCCGTCGCCGGCGACATCGACGGGCTGACGGTGCTCGGCGACGGCGTGACCGAGCCGATCGCCGCGGCGCTGCTGCAGGCGGCGGACGGCGTCTGCGCGACGAGCCGCGGCGCCGCGCAGCTCGTGCTCCCGGGGGGCGGCTACCGCACGGCGGCGGCGCGCGCGGCGGCGCCCGAGACGATCGCGGTGCTGCGCTCGGCGCTGTCGTGGAGCTACGACTGCCCCGCCGATCCGCGGCCGCTGGCGGCGATCCTCGCGGGCGTGCTCGGGGCCACGGAGCTCGTGCCCGAGCTCCTGCGGCTCGCGAGCTCGCCGCACCCGGTGGTCGCCGCGTTCGGCAAGGCCGCGGCGCTCCGCCTCGGTGCGCCGCCGAACCGCGCCGGCTCGCTCGACGAGGTCGAGGCCTTCCTGTTCGAGGAGGACGTCGAGATCGGAAAGCGGTGGATCGCGTCGGGCCCGACACTTTGTTTGTGACCTCGGGCCGAAGCTTGCTAGCTAGAGGGGTCGGCAGCGCGAGCGCTGCGGTGCGAGCGGCCTGCGCGCGGAGGCCGTCGTCCCGCGGGGCCCGGTCCTCGAGGCGCGCTGCCGGTGGGGCGTCCACCGCGCCGGGTCGGCTATGAAACGGGCTCCGTCGCCATCGAAGCCGTCGCGGGAGGCGCGCCGCCGGCTGGCCGCCGCGTGTCTCCTCGGCACCTCGCTCGTCGCGTGCGCCGAGCACCATGCGTCCGGGCCGCCGCCTTCGCAGAGCACCGCGCGCGCCGCGCCCTCGGCCGCGCCGCCTGCCGCGGCCGCCGTCGCGCCGCTCGCGCCGCTCACCCCGCTCATGCCCGACGGCGCGTGGGTCGAGGCGGTGCGGCTCGAGCGCTGGGCCGAGGCGGCGGAGCGGCTCGACGCGCTGCCGATGGCGCAGCGGGCGCTGCCCGCGATGAAGTACGCGCGGGCGCGCGTCGCGTTCGAGCGCGGGAATCACGGCAAGACGGTGGAGCTGCTCCACGGCCTGGAGCAGGAGCTGCCGCTGCTCGCCCGCGAGGTGGCGCGCTACCGCGCGGAGGCGGCGTTCGAGGTGGGGCCGTTCCTCGCGGCGGCGGCGCACTTCGAGGCCTCGAGCGCCGCGCCCGGCCTCGCGCGCGCGGCGATCGCCTACATGAAGGGCGGCGATCTCCAGCAGGCCCGCGCGCTCGCCGATCGGGCCGTGACGGCGGCGCAGCGCGCGCGGAGGTCGCGCGACGAGGCGGCGGCGCGGCTCTCGCGGGCGCGCGTCCAGCTCGGCGTGCGCGACGCCGCCGAGCGGCCTCAGGACGAGGGCGGCGCGAAGGCGGCGGCGGCGGCGCTCGCGCTCGCGCTCGCCGACCTCCGGTGGATCGTGAAGAACGCTCCGTCGTCGCCCGACGGGCGCGAGGCCGCGGCGCTCCTCGCCGCGATGCCGGGGCAGCTCTCGCAGGAGGACCGGCTCCAGAAGGTCGACGCCATGGTCGCCGGGGGCAGCGCGGCCGAGGCGATCGCCGAGCTCGACAAGCTCTCGGGCGTGCCGGCGTCGGAGCTCCGCCACCGCAGGGCCACGGCGCTGTACCAGGCGCGCGACTACGCGGGCGCGGCCGAGGCGTTCCTCAAGGTCGCGGCCTCGCCCTCGGCGCGCCAGGCGGAGCAGCTGCACCTCGCGGCGCGCTCGCTCTCGCGGCTCCACCGCGAGGCCGAGGCGATCGAGCGGCACCTCGCGGTCGCGCGCAGGTTCCGGAAGACCCGCTGGGGCGAACTCTCGAGCCTGCTGTCCGCGCGCCTCCTCATGCAGGTCGGCCGTTACGCGGAGGCGGTCACGCAGTACGGCCGGTTCATCGCCGCCTACCCGCGGAGCGAGCGTCGCGGCGACGCCGTCTACGAGCGCGCGCTCGCGACGCTCTCGACGAGCGGCGCCGCGCGGGCGCGCCAGCCGCTGGAGCAGCTCGCGCGCGGCGCGCGCGCGGTCGACGCGGCGAGGCTGCGCGAGCTCGCGGGGCTCGCGGCGCTGCGCGGCGGCGATCGCGCCGGCGCGGTGCGGCTCTGGACGCAGGTGATGAAGGAGCAGCCGCTCTCGTGGGGCGCGCTGCTCGCGCGCTCGCGCCTCGCGGCCGTGGGCGCGCCCATGCCGCCGCTGCTCGTCCCGGCGTCGCTCCCGGACGCGCTGCCTGTGGAGGTGAAGCTGCCGCCGGCCGCGTCGCTGCTCGCGTCGATGGGGCTCGACCGCGACGCGGAGAGCTACCTCGCCGAGAACGAGCGCGAGGTGACGGCGGCCTATGCGGGGCAGGAGAGCGAGGCGCTCTGCAGGATGTACGGCATGCTCTCGCCCGCGAAGCGTCGCTACCGGGTGGGCACGCAGGCGGTCTCCGCCGCGGCGCTCCAGCGCGCGCCTTCGGGGGCCGATCGCTGGACGTGGGAGTGCGTCTATCCGGAGCCGTACGTCGGCGAGGTGCGCGCGCTCGAGGCGCAGCACGGGCTGCCGAAGGGCCTCGTTCACGCGCTGATGCGCCAGGAGAGCGCGTTCGATCCCGTCGTGGTGAGCCCTGCGAGCGCGGTCGGGCTGATGCAGCTCATGCCGGCGACGGCGCGGAAGGCGGCGGGCGAGCTCTCGCTCGGCTTCGAGCTCGGGCAGCTCAAGAGCGCGCCGATCAACCTGCGCCTCGGCGGCTTCTACATCGGCAAGCTGCTCCGGACGTTCGAGGGCAGCCTGCCGCTCGCGACGGCGGGGTACAACGCCGGCCCGAAGGCCGTGTCGCACTGGCTCGAGGGGAGCATCGACCGGGACACCGACGTGTGGGTGGCGCGGATCCCGTATGACGAGACGCGCGGCTACGTGGGCCGTGTCCTCTCGAACCTGGCGCGGTATCAGTGGCTGGACGGCGGGGATGCGGCCGTGGGGATGCTCCCGCTCACGCTCCCTGCGGACGCGCGCGCTCCGGCGGACGCGTACTGAGGGCGGCCGCCGCCGCGACGGCGCACGGGTTCTCCCTGCGTTGGAATCGCGCTGTGCGCTTGAACTTGCGGGCGGGGGAGCTCACCGTGATGGGGTGGCAGGGACCGCTGGAAGGGACGGCGTGTTCAAGCGTTGCGGGGTGCTCATCCAGCCCTACGCGGACGCGCGCTTCGTCGGCCGGCTGCTCATGTCGGCGCTCGCCTGGCTGCTTGTCGTCTTCTCGGTCGCCTCGCTCGTCGAGCCCATCGCCGGCCCGCTGGCGACGGTGCTCCTGACGCCGTTCGTGCTGCTCGGCTTGCTGCTCGCGCTGCTCTGCGTCGCGTGCATGCTGTACACGCCGATCGCCTGGCTCTGGGCGGCGGTGGGCTCGTCCGGCGCGTCGGTCGTCCGGGTGAGCAACGCGCTGTGGATCGAGCGTCCTGGCGATCGGAGGTCGTTCTCGCTCCTCTCGCTCACGCGCGCGGGGCTCTCGAGCTCCGGTGGCGAGGTCACCTTGAGGACCGACGACGGCGATGTCATCCGCGTGCGCGTCGACGACCCGGTCGACGCGGAGCGGTTGGTCGGCGCGATCGCCGCCGGGCGGGCGCGGGGCACGTGGAGCGCTCGGCTGTATGACGACGTGTCGCCGCTGCTCCGGCGCCGTCTGTTCGTCGGGGTCGCGACGTTCGTGTCCCTGATCTGCTGGGCGGTGCTCGATTTCGACCTGGCGCTCTCGCTCGGCGTGATCACGGGCGGCTCGGCGTGGGCGCTCGCGGCGCTGCTCAGGGAGGGCTCTGCGCGCCGCGTGCTCGTGGCGGGCAGCGACGGGCTCTCGCTCCGGGACGAGGCCGGCGAGCGTTTTGTCTCGTTCGGTTGCATCGAGCGGGTCGACGAGACCGCGCTCGGGGTCGAGCTCTTGCTCACGGGGGGTGAGGAGCTCCCGCTCACCCTCGTGTCGCCGCAGCTGCTGCGCGATCCCAGCGAGACGGGGCTCAGCATGGTGCTCGCCGAGCGGCGCCGCGAGCACCTGCTCGCGTTGCTGCGCGAGCGGAGCGGGTGCGGCGCGCGCGAGGTGGGGCGCGCCGGCGCGCTCCTCGAGCGCCGCGGCCTGCCTGCGCCGGCCTGGCGGGCGGC
>JAICEP010000668.1 GCA_025924095.1 Sorangium sp. | reverse complement strand
CTCGCTCGGAGGCGATGTAGAGTGCCGCCGTGACCACCGCCGTCCTCCTCAGCTGCCACGGCACCGTCGAGCGGCTCGACGATCTGCCCGCGTTCCTCTCCAACATCCGCCGCGGCCGGCCGGCCCCGCCGGAGCTTACCGCGGAGGTGCGGCGCCGCTTCGAGACGATCGGCGGCTCGCCGCTGCTGCGCATCACGCAGGCCCAGGCGGACGCGCTCGCCGCGCGGCTCGGTCTCCCGGTCGTGATCGCGGGGCGTCTCTGGCACCCGTATCCCGAGGAGGTGCTCGGATCGCTCCACGGGAGCGGCGTGCGGCGCGTCATCTCGCTGCCGCTCGCGCCGCAGTCCGTCGACGTCTACCACGCCGTGGTCCGCGACGCGGCGGCCAGGCTCGGCGGCATGGAGGTCCGGTGCGTGCCCGCGTGGGGGCTCGAGCCGGCGCTGATCGACGCCTTCGTCGAGGTGATCGACGAGGCGCTCGCGCGCTTCCCCGAGGAGAGCCGGGCGAAGGTGGCGGTGATCCTCTCGGCCCACAGCCTGCCGCAGCGGATCCTCGACGCGGGCGATCCGTACGAGCGCCAGTTCCGCGCGATGGCCGCCGAGGTGGAGCGCCGCGTCGCCTCCCGGGGCAACCCGGTGCTCGTCGCCTTCCAGAGCCAGGGCATGACCGGCGACGCCTGGCTCGGCCCGGATCTCCGTTCGACGTTCGAGGCGCTCGCCGCGCGCGGCGCGCGCGAGGCGCTCATCGCGCCGATCGGCTTCGTCGCGGATCACGTCGAGACCCTCTACGATCTCGACGTGGAGGCGCACGTCGTCGCGCGGGACGCGGGCCTCGCTCGCCTGGAGCGGGCGCCGGCCGTGAACGCGCGGCCGCGCTTCATCGACGCCCTGGAGGCGCTCGTCCGGCGCGAGCTCGGGACGGCCGCGCCGTAGGCGGGCCTGCGCCGGCTCAGCGGCCTGCGCCTCTGCTCCTGCGCGGGAGCCTCGCGATGGCCGCGTTGAGCAGCCCGGGGGCGTGCCTCGCGAGGGACACCCCGAGCTTCGCGTGGCCGGTGACGATCGTCTCGGCGCGGCGCGCGACGATGGCGTCCATGATCTGCCGTGCCGCCGCCTTCGTCGGCATGACGAGCCAGCGCGGCACCGGCTCCGGGGCGCCGTCGCGGAGCTTGCCCGCGTTGTCGATACGACGGATCTCGCTCTCGATGAACCCCGGCGCGATGTGCGTGACCGCCACGCCCTCGGCGTGGAGCTCGCCGCGCAGCGTCTCGGCGAGGGCGCGCACCGCGAACTTGCTCATGGTGTAGGCGCCCATCGTGGGGAACGCGACGTAGCCGCTCGCGCTCCCGATGAGCGCGACGCCGCCGCGCGATCGCTTGAGCTCCGGCAGCGCGGCCTTCACGGTGCGCAGCGCGCCGAAGACGTTCGTCTCGAGCTGCCGCCGGAAGTCGTCGAGCGAGAGATCCTCGACGCGGCCCGTCACGCCGAACCCGGCGTTCGCGATGGCGATGTCGAGGCGCCCGAACGCCACGCGCGCCTGCTCGACGGCGCGCTCCACGTCGCCGTCGCGCGTGACGTCGCACTGGGCCGCGATCGCCTCGCCGCCGGACGCCCGGACCTCGCTCGCGAGCGCCTCGAGCCGCTCGGTCCGCCGCGCCGCGAGGACGACCCGGCCGCCGCGCCGGGCGACCTCCCGCGCGAGCGCCTCGCCGATGCCCGACGACGCGCCCGTGATCAGAACGACCTGCCCTGCGAGCCTGCTTGCCATGGTTCCCCGCATACCACGATCGCGCGGGAGCGAGCCCTGGCGCGCCCCCGGCCGCTCGCTCATGCTCGGCCCTCCTCCTCTCGGCTAGGATGGCCTTGCCCGGCTCGACCGGGCGCCGCCTTTCCAGCAGCCAGCTCCGAGCGGACCCGCACGGTGACGTGCGGGTTCCTACGACTGCGAACGATGGCGCACGGTTGTGCACGGGGTCCCATGCGAAGCCACTCGATCCGCCGCTCTCTCGCCGCTCTCCTCGTCGCCGCCGCCTGCGCGGCCCAGGCTCCTGTGTCCGCCGAGCCGCCTCCCTCGCTCGCGCGCGCGGAGGCGCTCCTCGCGCAAGGCGACCACGCGGGCGCCGAGAAGGTCGTCCTCGCCCTCCAGGGCGGGACGGAGCGCGCCGGGGCGCTGCTCACGAAGGCGCGGATCGAGCTGCTCACCGGCCGTTACGACGACGCGGCGAAGACGGCGAAGGCGGCCGCCGCGCTCGGCAAGGAGGCGAGGATCGCCGCCGCGCCGCTCCGGGCCGAGGCGCTCGCGCGCCGCGGGAAGATGGCCGAGGCGATCGCGGCGGCGCGCGAGGTCGAGCGGGAGGACGAGGCCCGCCGCGCGCGGCTCCTGCTCGGCGAGCTCCTGATCCGGTCGGGCAAGCGCGGCGAGGCGCGCGCGCCGCTGATGACGATCATCGACGACTACAACGACGACAAGATCACCGCGGACGACGCGGAGGGGCTGTCCCTGGTCGGGCGCGCGGCGCACCTGCTCCGGAGCGCGCGCGACGCGAACGACGCGTTCAACGCGGCCGAGAAGGTCGGGGGCAAGCAGCGGGTCGAGACGTTGCTCTGGCGGGCCGAGCTGTTCCTCGACAAGTACGACCCCGGCCACGCCGGGCAGGTGCTGAAGGAGGCGCTCAAGCTCGCCCCGAAGGACCCGGTGGCCCGCGTCGCGATGGCGCGGGTCAAGCTCGACAGCGCGCTGGATTTCGGCGGCGCCGACAGCGAGATCGCGCAGGCGCTCTCGGTGAACCCGAACCTCGCGCAGGCCTATTTCGTGCGCGCCGGGCTCGCGCTTCGCGACATGGACATCGGCGCCGCGGACGCCGCCGCGGACCGCGGGCTCAAGGTGAACCCGAGCGACCTGGAGCTGCTCTCGATCAAGGCGGCGGGCCGCTTCCTCGCCGACGACGCGGCCGGCTTCGAGGCCCTCAAGGCGAAGGTGCTCGGCCTGAACCCGGAGTTCTCGCGGTTCTTCCAGATCGTCGGCGAGTTCGCGGAGTGGGAGCACCGCTACGACGACATCGTCAAGATGATGGGGGAGGCGGCGCAGGTCGATCCGAACGACGCGAAGGCGTACGCCACGCTCGGGCTGAACCTGATCCGCGCCGGCGACGAGAAGGGCGGCCTCCAGGCGCTCCAGAAGGCGTGGGACAAGGACCGCTTCAACGTGCGGGTCTTCAACACGCTGAACCTCTTCGAGAAGGACATCGCCACCCAGTACGTGACCGTGGAGGGACAGACGTTCCGCGTCCGCTACCACAAGCAAGAGCGGGCGATCCTGGAGCGGTACGTGCCGCGGATGCTCGAGGAGGCCTGGGGCTCGATGGTGAAGCGCTACGGCTTCACGCCGAAGGTGCCGGTCTCGATCGAGCTCTACGCGTCGACGGAGAACTTCAGCGTCAGGACGAGCGGCCTGCCCAACGTGGGCATCCAGGGCGTCTGCTTCGGCCAGACGCTCGCCGCGCTGAGCCCGGCGGCGGCGGAGTTCAACTGGGGGAACGTGCTGTGGCACGAGCTCGGGCACGTCTTCGCGATCCAGCTCTCGAAGAACCACGTCCCGCGCTGGTTCACCGAGGGGCTCAGC
Organism: Sorangium sp.; assembly: GCA_025924095.1. Taxonomy (GTDB): domain Bacteria; phylum Myxococcota_A; class Polyangia; order Polyangiales; family Polyangiaceae; genus Sorangium. The sequence continues at coordinate 980 of JAICEP010000668.1, read as the reverse complement.
GAGTACGAGACGATCGTGCGGCGGCCGGAGTGGCACCGCGAGGAGGATCCGGCGCTGTTCGCCGCCCTGAAGGGCGGGAGGATCCCGGGGGTCGAGGGGTTCAACCGGGCCTTCACGCACGTCGACGACATCGAGGACGTGACGATGGCCTACTTCGCGGCGAGCCAGATCGTGGTCTTCATGGTCGAGGAGTTCGGCTTCTCGAAGGTCGTGTCGATGCTGCCCCGGTGGGCCGCGGGCAAGCGGACGCCGGACGTCGTGAAGGAGTCGCTCGGCATCGGCGCCGAGGAGCTGGATCGGCGCTTCCGCGCGTGGCTGGAGCCCCGCCTCGGGCGCTACGAGAAGCAGTACGTCCCCGACCTGCAGGCGCCGCCGCTCGACGAGGCGCGCAAGGCAGCGGCGCGCGCGCCGAAGGACGCGAAGCGGCTCGTCGAGCTCGCGCTGGCGCTGGAGAAGGACGGGCAGCGACAGGAGGCGGAGGCGGTGCTCGCCGAGGCGCTCCGGGTGGACCCGAAGCAGCCCGACGCGAGCTACCTCAAGGTGCGCGCGGCGTTCGGCGAGAAGAAGCCCGACGAGGCGGCGAGGCTGCTGAGCAAGATGATCGCCGACGGCCACGACGGCTACGTGGTGCGGATGAAGCTGGCCGATCTCGCCGAGCTGAGGAAGGACGCGGCGAGGATGAAGGCGAACCTCGAGGCGGCGTCGCGCCTGGATCCCACGCAGGCCGAGCCGCTCCAGGGCCTCTGCGACCTCGCGCGCCGGCAGAAGGACGCGGCGGGCGAGCTCTCGGCGCTGCGCCGGCTCGCGCTCCTCGACCAGCACGATCGCCGGGTCTGGCGTCGGCTCCTCCGGCTGCTCGTGGAGCGCGGCGCGTGGGAGGAGGCGCGCAAGGTCGGCGAGAGCGCGATCTACGTCGACGTGGCGAACCCGGAGATCCACCGGCTCTATGCGCGGGCGCTGGCGCGCACGGGGCGGCATGT
>JAICEP010000667.1 GCA_025924095.1 Sorangium sp. | reverse complement strand
GCGCTCGGCGCTGCAGCCGGCGCGCCGGAGTTGAGCGCCGCGGCGGGCGAGCCGGGCCCGAGCGCGCCGCTGCCGAGGCGCTCGAGCTCGCCCGCCGCGGCGGCGCTCGGCGCCTGAGGCGCCACGCGCGTGCTCCCGACCAGCCACACGCCCGCGCCGGCCACGCAGGCGAGCAGCGCGCCCACGCCGGCGGCCACGAGCAGCTTGCGCCGCGATCGGCGGCGGAAGCCCGTGTGCGTCCACGAGGCACCGGACAGCCGGTCGCTGTCCTCGGCCGCCCTCGAGTTGAGCAGGGACTGTCCGGCCGGCGACGCCGCGCCGATCGCGCTCTGGATGCGCGAGGTCGAGAGCTTCGCGAAGCTCGATCCGAGCGGATCGAGCGCCTGCGCGAGCTTGCCGACGTTGGCGTAGCGAGCGCTCACGTCGCGCTCCAGGCAGCGCGCGACGATCCGCTCCAGCATGGCGGGCGCGTCGCTGCGCTTGTCGCGCAGCCGCGGCACCGGCTGGTGCAGGATGTTCGCCATCACCGCGGCGACCGTCTCGCCCTGGAACGGCTGCTCGCCCGTCACCAGCGTGTGGAGAAGCACACCGAACGACCACACGTCGGCGCGCCCGTCGACGGTCCTCGGGGCCATCATCTGCTCGGGCGACATGTACCCGGGCGAGCCCATCACCTGCTTCGTCGACGTGAGCCCCGGCTCCGCGGGCGAGTCGAGCCCTTGTCCCTTCGAGATGCCGAAATCGAGGACCTTGATGTGCCGTGTCCCGTCCGTGTGCTCGGCGAGGAACAGATTCGATGGCTTGATGTCCCGGTGCACGACGCCGGCCGCATGCGCCTCGGCCACCGCCTCCAGCGCCTGCAATACGTAGTCGACAGCGTCCTGGATGGGCAGCGGGCCGTGCGTGTCGATGACCTGCTGGAGATCGAGGCCGCTCAGGAACTCCATCACCATGAAGGGCACGCCGCTCTCCGTGGTGCCGACGTCGAACACGCGCGCGACGTGCTCGCCTTGCAGGCGGGCCGCCGTGCGCGCCTCTCGCAGGAAGCGCGCGACGGCCTCCTGGTTCGTGAGCGCGTCCTGGCGCAGGATCTTGATGGCGACCTGCTGGTCGAGATCCTCGTTGCGCGCCGCGAGCACGACGCCCATTCCGCCGATGGCCACGACCCGCTCGACGCGGTATTTGGCCGCGATGAGCTCTCCGGGCTGGGCCAGCGGTGCGAGGAGCTGCGCGGTGCGGTCGGGGGTCACGGCTGGCGCTCAAGCCTACATGAACGGATTCGGTTTTCCGAGAGCCGCGCGAGCCCGAGCCCCCTTTGTCACGCGCCGGCAGGTTTCGGCGCGGCAGGAGCGCTGCCCGCCGGCGTCATGGGCGCTCTCGGGGCGCCATCGCGCTGCCATCCTTCTGCGGCTCACCTGTCAACCGCGCGGGAAGAGGCCGTGCCTGCCGGCCGTCCGGAGCTCGTCCAGACCGGCCTGCATCCGCGCGACGACCTGCGCGAACGCGCGCTCCACCTCGTCCGGGTCGTCGGCGGCCTCTCTCGGGAGGCCGAGGTGCAGCGGGCGGAGCACGCGTGTGTGAATCTTCACCGGCAGGGGCACATGGGGGATCGGGATGCCGACGATGAGCCCCCACGGCAGCGCGAGGCCGAGCGGCGCGACGTTCGAGCGCGCGAGCTGGGGGAGGCGGAGCCACTCGGCCACCCTGCGGCCATCCGTGGCGATGTAGAGCGATTGGTGCGCGCCCACGCTCACGATCGGCACGATCGGCACGCCCTCGCGGATGGCGAGCCGGACGAAGCCGCGGCGCCGGCCGAAGCGGATCGTGTACTGCGCCGACGTGGGCTTGCAGGCGTCGAGATCGCCGCCGGGGAAGACCAGCACCGCCGCGCCCCGGGCGAGCGCCCGCCGCGCGTTCTCCGGGCTCGCGGCGATGGCCCCGCAGGCGTTGAGCCAGGCGCCGGCCTTCGGGACGTTGAACGGGAGGTCGTGCATCAGCCCGTAGGCCAGGCGCGAGGGCCCATAAAGGCGCCAGAACGCCGTCATGTGGCAGTACATGTCCGGCATTCCCGTCATCGCGTTGTGGTTGCTGACGGCGAGGAAGGGGCCGTCGGGCAGCTCCTCTTCGAGCTCGGTCTCGCAGCGGAAGTAGTCGTCGTAGAGGAAGCCGAGCAGCGGGAGCACGCGGGCGATGAACGCCGGGTCGCGCGCGTCGAGGTCGTCCGGGCGCGCGCGCTCGCGGCCCTTGGCCGAGAACGCGGCGATTGCGTCCCTCACGAGGTCGAGGCTGGGGCGGGGCTCTTTTGACAGGATCAGCACCGTGCCCCGGTGCCCTAGCCTGCGGCGCGACCGAGGGGAAGCGGTTCGTCCAGGGCGCCTGCCGCCGGGCTACCGGCACGCCGTCGCTGCGCGCGCCGGTCCCCCGCGGCGCGGCGGCGCGGGCCGGAGCGGCGCCGCCGGGCCGGTCACTGGACGTCGCGGCAGCACCGGAAGCTGGTCTCGTAGAATCGGAACGCGTCCGCGTGCGCCGGGTTCGTGGAGCTGCACCGCGGCTTCGCGCCGCCGAAGCAGCCGGACCAGTAACAGCCCTTGAGGACATGAGGGTACTCGTTGACGTGGTATCGGGTGCGCACCACCCACTCCTCGACGTTCCCTGTCATGTCGTAGACGCCGAACGCGCTCACGCATCCCGGCCGCGAGCCGCTCGGCGCGGCCTGGTAGAGCGCCTGGACCTCGGCGAGCGCCTCGTCGGAAGGCCAGGTGTTGAGCGTCCGCTCGTCCGGCGCGATCCACGTCTTGTTGTCGTTGCAGCGCTCGGCTTCGTGGGTGTTTCCATACGGATAGACGAACGCCTCGGGGCCCTGGCACGCCGTGTCCCACTCGTCCTCGGTGCAGAGCCGCTTGCCGCGCTCATCGCACCAGACGTGCGCCGAGACGGCGCTCTCCATCACGAGCGGCAGCGCGCCTTCGATGTTCGGCGCCTCGAAGCGATCGATGCAGTATCCCTCGACCTCCACCATGTCGAGCGGGCACGGCCCTTCGGGCAGCGTGTCGAGCGGTAAGTCCTGTTCGTCGATTCCGCCGCTGCCTCCCCCCGCGCCGCCTTCTCCGGCGCCGCCCTCGCCGGCGCCGCCGGCTCCTCCTGCGCCGCCGGCTCCTCCTGCGCCGCCGCTGCCGGCGAGCGTCACGGAGGTTGACGAGGACGACGACGTCGCAGCTGCCCCCCCGCCGCCCGAGGCGTCGTCCTCGCCGGAGCCGAGGCCCCCGGTGCAGGAAGCGCTGAAGAGGGATGCGAGCCCGAGAAGCGAGGCGATCCGAACGGCGAGAGCTCCAGGGCGCATGGCGGGCTCCTCATCGACCAGGGTGGCAGAGCGGCGCTCTCTCGTCGAGCGCGCGCGGCTCTCCGCCATGATCCGTTGCGTCAGATCGTCCTCGATACCGACCTTCGTCCTCCGCCTTCCTCCTTCAGTTCGCTGTACCGCCGTGCCAGACGCTGCAGAGCGCCGCGCTAGAGGCGGATCTTGCAGCGGAGGATCGCGCTCGGGGTGACACGCGCGGCGGTCAACCGGCTCGCGCGCGCGTCGACGCGAACCTGGACCGCCACCGAGCCCGCGAGCGCGCGGCTCGCCAGGTCGCGCGCGAGCAGACCCACGGCGCCGGTCAGGTGCGACATCGCGGCAGAACCGGCCAGCAGAGAGCACGGGATGGATCCAGACAGATCCATCCCGATCGCGGCGTCCGTGCCTTCGCGCTGGATCGCCCCCGTGCCTTTGAGCTTCAGCGCTCCGGCGGCGACCTCCACCGCGCTCAGCGCGATGCGCCGGCGGTCGCCCGAGATGTGTGCGTCCGCCTTGACGGTGGTGGTGTCGCCGAAGAGGAGCCCGTCGAGCTCCCTGGGGTGGGGCAGGGTGAAGCCCTTCACCGTGAGCGCGATCGGGCCCTCGAGCGGCGCCTCGGACAGGGCCGTCCGATCCGCGCCGGCCGCGAGCCGCAGCTCGAACGTGCCGGAGACGACCATCGTCGAGGCGCCGACGTCCACGCCAAGGAGCGCGCCCAGGGCGGAGAGCGGCGTCGGCGCGAGCTCGATCGAAGCGCTCGGCGAGGGCAGCGGCCGGAGCTCGGCCCGGAGCGGCGCGGAGGGGACGTCCTCGCCGCCGAAGCCCAGGGCGATGGAGGTTGCGCCGATCGACCAGGCGATGTCGGTGCGCGCCACCTCCTTGCCGGCGACCAGCACGCGCGCCTGCTTCAGGACGCCGATCTCCGGCCGCGGCGCGCCCGGCGGCGGCGCTGCGGCGCCCTGGACCGAGCCGGCCGCGCGCCGCAGGAGGGAGGCATCCGTCAGCGCGAGCACCTCCGGCCCCCCGTCGCGATCGCGTAGACCGAGGCGGACGCGGCCCGTGGTGAGCGGCAACGCCGACGCGCGCGGGCCGTGCTGCGCGACCCAGGCTGGCAGGCCCTCCAGGGCGTCGACCCCCACGAGGGTGAGCTCGACCCCGTCCGCGGTGATCCCCGCGGGCGAGAGCTCGCGCAGCGCGATCGTGGTGCGCGCCACCGTGCCCGAGAGGCCGCGCACCCCGAGCAGCGAGAAGCGCGCGTCGCGCAGGCGG
>JAICEP010000666.1 GCA_025924095.1 Sorangium sp. | reverse complement strand
CGCCGTCGCTTGTGTAGCGCGCCGGGATCGGCTGCCCGTTCGCGAAGCTCGGAGAGGTGAGTTGGAACGTCATGCTCACCGGAGAGGCACGGGCCATACCCGGAGTGAACGCGCACGGCGGGTGAGCTCGGGCGGTCGATCGCTCGTGGTACGGCGCTGTGCAGCCCGGCGGCCGCGAGGCCCGCCGCACAAGCGAGCGGGGCCGAGGGCGCTTGTCGAGGAGGCCGCGTTTGAGTCGCCCGTGTGGCGTCCCTGGCGGCGGCTGCCGGCCTCGACGCGGAGCGCCGCGCTGTCGATGGAGATCTGGTGGCATCACCACCTCTGTATATTTACCGCTTCAGTTGACGGTCGCAGCCCCTCGGCGACATCGGCAGGTTCCGCTGGGATCTACGCTGCGACGCGCTTGACTTTACCGGTTCACATCGAAGGCGCCGATCGATGACGGACGTCGCCTCCGCTGTTGATCGTGGCGCCCCGATGCCCCAGAGTGCCCGGCTCTGGAGGTCAGTTTCGATGGCTTTGCGTTCATTTCACCAGTCAGGTCTCCTGGTTCTTCTTGCGCTTGGGACGGTCGCGCTCCTGCCGGCCTGCTCGGACGACGACGGCGGCTCGTCCGGCAGCCCCGGGGGTACGGGTGGCGCGTCGGCGAGCTCCGGGAGCACCGCGGCTCAGGGCAGCGGCGGCGCGGGCGGCGGCACCGGCGGCGGCACCGGCGGGGCCGGCGGGTCCGGGAACACGGGCGGCGCCGGGAACACGGGCGGCGGTGGCAGCGGCGGCGGTCCGGACGCGCCGGGGCTCACGCCCAATCCCCTCGTCTCCCGCGGCAAGCCCGCCTTCGCCTCGAGGGGGACCGCGTCGGTCATCAACGACGGCAAATACAGGTCGGCGGGGACCTGGATCGCGGGCAAGCCCATCGCAGGCGAGCCGGCCTGGGTCGCCATCCAGGTCGGCGGCGGGTACGAGCGGCTGCTCCTGAGCTGGTCGGCCTCGTACAACTACAACTACACGGACGTGCAATACGGGGCGCCGAGCGCCTACCGCGTGGAGACGTCGAGCGACTCCACGAACGGCTCGGACGGCACCTGGAAGGGCGTCGCCGAGGTGACCGACAACCCGGTCCGCACGCGCGCCCACAGCTTCGACTTCGGCGGCCAGAGCTGGGTCCGGCTCGTCGTGACCGAGGCGCCCGCGGCGTCCGACGAGTCCGGCGTCCAGCTCGACGAGATCGACGTGCACGACATCTCGAACGGCGCGGAGGACACGTGGTTCTTCTTCGGGGACAGCATCACGGCGTTCGCCTACGACCGCGACACCCCGGCCACGCAGCCGAGCTTCGCGGAGAACGTGCACGCGGCGCACGAGGCCCACTACCCCGCGATGATCAACGGCGGCATCGGGAGCGAGCTCACAGGCGACGCGCTCGACCGCCTCGATGAGGCCCTGGAGCTGAACCCCGATTACCGCTTCTTCGCCATCGGCTACGGCACCAACGATTCGTGGGGCAACCACACCGACGCGAGCACCTTCAAGTCGAACCTGCAGGAGCTCATCGACAGGATCGAGGCCGCGGGCCGCGTCCCGGTGCTCGCGCGCATCCCGTTCTCGCCCGACGGCAACCACGACACGCTCGATGTGTTCAACAAGGCGATCGACGAGCTCACGCTGGAGAACGCCCTCGTCGCAGGGCCGGATCTGTATGCGTGGTTCGAGGAGCACCCCGAGCAGCTCCAGCCGGCTCCCGACCTTGTGCACCCGCTGCCCGCGGGCCGGATCGCCATGAACAAGCTCTGGGCCGAGGCCGTGGACGCCCTCTACTCCGGCCAGCAGTAGCGCGCGACGGCGCGAGGCGACCCGCGCGCGGCGACCCGAGGCGACGCCGGCGCGGCGCCGCCGGCCGGCGCGCGTGCGGCCCTGAGCGGCCTTGCCACGCTGCGCGGCGTGCGACCCTGAGCGGCCTTGCCACGCTGCGCCGGAAGCGACACGATGCGCCTCGCGACCGGGCCGAGCGCCACGTGACGCGGCGGCTCGCGGTCGCCGGAGCAGAGCCGTGATGGACGACGATCGGGAAGAGGAGGACACGAGGAGGGACATCGCTCCCTACGTGCCGCGCCGCCCCGTGATGGCGGTGATCGGCAACGGCCTCGCGCTGGAGGCGGAGACCGAGGCCCTGTGCGTCGAGCTCGGGCGGCGCGCCGTCGAGGCGGGGTTCCGGCTCGTCACCGGCGGGCTCGGGGGCGTCATGGCCGCCGTCTCGCGCGGCGGGCGCGAGGCGGCGACCTGGCGCGACGGCGATATCGTCGGGCTCCTGCCCGGGTACGAGGCCTCCGCGGCCAACCCGTACGTGGACATCGTCGTCCCCACCGGCCTGCAGATCGGGCGCAACATCCTGGTCGTCGCGGCGGCCGACGTCGTCGTGGTCGTCGGCGGGGGCGCGGGCACGCTGAGCGAGATCGCCGTCGCCTGGCAGCTCGGCAAGCCGCTGCTCGCGCTCGCGGCGAGCGGGGGCTGGGCGAGGCAGCTCGCCGGAGGGCGCGTGGACGACCGGCGCTCGGATCACATCGCGTCGGTCGCGAGCGCGGAAGAGGCCGTCGCGGCGGCGTGGGACCTCGCCGGCCGCGGCCGCGCCGGACGGGCGTGAGCCGCCTCCGCCAGCACGACGAAGACTGGCGCGCTGGCGGCAGCGCGCGTGACGTGGCCTGTCGGGAGATCGCGGCACGCCACTCCTGACCTCGGATCGCGGGCCGTCGTGCCCGAGCGTCGATGAGCGAAGAGGGCCAGTGTCCCCGGGCCACCTCCACGTGGGCCGTCGAGCCGGCCGCGAGGCAGCCCGTGCTAGGCTCGGCGCCGATGTCCGGAGCGGAAGAGGAAGAGATCCGTCGGCTGAAGGCCCGCGTCGGGACGATCTTCCACGGGAAATGGCGGCTCGACGCGCTGATCGGGGCGGGGGGAATGGCGGCCGTCTACGCGGCCACCCATCACGTGGGGCACCGCGTGGCCATCAAGGTCCTGCACCCGGAGAGCGCCGTGTCGCGCGAGCTCCGCGCCCGCTTCGAGCAGGAGGCGCTCGCCGCCACGCGGCTCGGCCACCCGGCCGCGGTGCAGGTCCTCGACATCGACGTGACCGAGCAGGGAGAGCCGTTCCTTGTCATGGAGCTGCTCGACGGGGAGAGCCTCCGCGAGCGCGCTTTGCGGCTCGGCAGCGTCTCCTTGCCCGAGATCCTCGCCCACGTGGACACGCTCCTCGAGGTGCTCCGGGCCGCGCACGACGCCGGGATCGTCCATCGGGACATCAAGCCGGACAACCTCTTCGTGACGCGCGACGGGCGGCTCAAGGTGCTCGATTTCGGGATCGCGCGCATGAAGCAGGGCGGCGCCGGGCTGAAGACGCGGACGGGCGCGATGCTGGGCACGACGAGCTACATGGCGCCGGAGCAGATCCTCGGGAGGAACGTGGACGGGCGGGCCGACCTCTATGCGGTGGGCGCGACGATGTTCACCCTGCTCGCGAACCGGCGGCTCCACGACGCGGACGCGCTCACCGAGGGAGAGCTCCTCGTGAAGATGAGCACGACGCCGGCTCCCCCGCTCGCGACCGCCGCGCCCGGCGTGGATGCGCGGGTCGCGCGCGTCGTGGACCGCGCGCTCGCCTTCCAGGTCGAGCGGCGCTACCCGGACGCGCAAACGATGCTCGCCGACGTGCGCGCGGTGCGCCGGGGCGAGGAGCCCCCGTTCGCGACGGCGGTGCCGGCCGCGTCGGCTGTCTCGACGGCGCCTCCGCCGGCTCGGGCCCATCCGGGCGCGAGCGCCGCGCCTCTACCGCGCGCGCCGGGACCGCCGCAGCTCGCCGTCGTCGGCGGGGTGGCGGTGCTCCTCTTCTGCGTGGGCCTCGGGGCGGTCCTGCTGCTCTGGCCCTCCCGCGATCAGGGCGCTCGCGAGGGCGGCGCGCCGACCCCGGTGTCCCTCGAGGACATCGCGCAGGCCCAGAGCTCCCTGGCGCCCGCGGCCAGCGCCGCCAGCTGCGCGCCGGGCGTGCCTTGCTCCTGCGGGGGCGGCAGCCCGGGAAACGCGCCGAAGAGCTGCCAGCTCACGTGCGGCGAGGCGTCCGGCTGCAGGCCGAGCTGCGCCGATCGCGAGGTCTGCGAGAGCCGCTGCGCCGGCGACTGCCAGTCCTCCTGCGCGAGGAGCACGTCGTGCGACACGAGGTGCACGGACAACTGCTCTGTCGCCTGCCGCAACGCGGAGACGTGCCAGGCCACCTGCGGCGCCGGCTGCTCGACCACCTGCGAGGACGTGGGCCAATGCCGCTCCGTCGTGGGCGACGGCAGCGTCGTGAGGTGCAACCGGGTTGGAGGGTGCGAGGTGACCTGCACGGGCTCGTGCGCGGTGTCGTGCTCGAATACCGGAGGGGGGTGCCCGGTGACGTGCCAGGGGCGGGGCCCCGCGGTGAAGTGCCGCGACGGTCACAAGGCGTGCGGGGACGGCTGCTCGCTGCCGCGGTGAGGCGGCCCTGGCCGGGCATCTTCATCTGAACAGGCGCGGATCGAACCGAAACGGAACGGGCGCTGATATCCGCAGCGTCCCGAAGGCGGGATGCTTCGGATTCAGAAGGATAT
>JAICEP010000665.1 GCA_025924095.1 Sorangium sp. | reverse complement strand
CCACCGGCAGGGCTTCGTCAGCGGCGAGGCCCTCGGCCTGCGCCTCGCGGGCGAGTACCTGCTCGCGCGCGGCCGCGCCAGGATGGCGCGCGCAGACCAGCGCGACGCGCACGGCGCCTACCTGCGCTGGGACGCCACCGCCGCCGCCGCGGTCCAGCGCAGCAGGCACCCCGCGCTCTTCTGCGTGGCCGAGCCGGACCGGACCTCCGTGGCCGAGCCGGGCCGGGCCGAGCCGGGCTGGACCGAGCCGGCGGTCGCCGCGGCGCCCCCGTCGCGCAGGACGGCGACCGCGCCGGGCTCCGCGGGCAGCCAGCTCGACGTTGTCTCGCTGCTCAAGGCCGCCCAGGCGCTGGCCAGCGATCGTGAGCCGGACTCGCTCATCGCGCGCATGATGCGGCTCCTCGCCGAGAACGCCGGCGCCGAGCGCGCCGTCCTGGTGCTCTCGCGCGGCGACCGCCTCGTCGTGCGCGCGGAGCTCACCGTCGAGCCCGAGCGGATCACGCTCCACCGCGACGAGCCGGCCCTCAGCTCCGCGCTCCTGCCCGCCGAGGTCGTGCGCTACGTGGCGCGCAGCCGCGAGCCGCTGGTGCTCGGGCGCGACGGGGGCGACGGGCGCTTCGACGACGACCCGTACCTCGAGCGCCGCGGCCCGGCCTCGCTGCTGCTCGTGCCGCTGCTCCATCAGGGGCGGCTCCTCGGCGTGATGGTGCTGGAGCACGCGGGCGTCTCGGGCGCCTTCCCCGAGGCGCGGGTGCAGGTGGTCTCGCTCCTGGCCGCCCAGGCGGCGACCGCCGTGGAGAACGCCGCCCTGTACAGCGAGCTCTCGAGCTCGCACCAGCGCCTGGAGCAGCTGGTCGAGGAGCGCACCTCCGAGCTCAAGGCGGCCAAGGAGGCGGCCGACGCGGCGAGCCGCGCCAAGAGCGATTTCCTCGCGAGCATGAGCCACGAGCTGCGCACGCCGCTCAACGGGATCCTGGGCTACGCGCAGATCCTCCAGCGCCTGGAGGGGCTATCGCCCCGGCACCTGCGCGCCGTGCAGATCATCCAGTCGTCCGGCGAGCACCTGCTCACGCTGATCAACGACGTGCTCGATCTCGCCAAGATCGAGGCCGGCAAGCTGAGCCTCACGCCCGACGAGGTGCACTTCCCCTCGTTCGTGCAGGCGGTGCTCGGCATCTGCCAGGTGCGCGCCGAGGCCAAGAGCCTGGCCTTCCTGTTCGAGCAGGAGGGCGCCGTGCTCGGGACCGTGATCACCGACCAGAAGCGGCTCATGCAGGTGCTGCTCAACCTGCTGGGCAATGCCATCAAGTTCACCGAGAGCGGCCGCGTGGTGCTGCGCGTGACGGCGGGCGAGGCGCTCCTGGACTCAGGAGAGCCAAGGGAATCGAGGGCCGGCGCGCCGCGGCCGGTCCGCTTCCGCGTGGAGGACACGGGCCCCGGCATCGCGCCCGAGCACCTCGAGCGGATCTTCGAGCCGTTCGAGCAGGTTCCGCCCGAGGGCGCGCCGGTCGAGGGGACCGGCCTCGGGCTCGCGATCACGCGGCGGATCGTGGAGCAGATGGGCGGCGCGCTCCGGGTCGAGAGCCAGCTCGGGCAGGGCAGCGTGTTCGAGTTCGAGGTGCCGCTCGTGGACGCGAGCGCCGCCCCGGCCGCCGCGGCGCCGCAGCTCGAAGCCCACGCGGGCATCGCGTCGGCGCGCTCCGAGCCCGCGCCGCGCGCGGCGGAGCCCGCGCTCGCCGCGGTCGAGGCGCCGGGGCGCGCGCCGCCGTCGGCGGAGACGCTCGCCGGGCTGCTCGACCTGGTCAACCGAGGCCGGATGAGCGGTCTGCTCCTGGAGCTCGAGCGGCTCGAGCGCGAGGACGCGCGCTTCGCCCCGTTCCTCGACGAGCTGCGCGGTCTGGCGAAGGGCTTTCAGGTCAGCCGGCTGCGCGAGCTCCTCCGCGCAGCCGCAGGCCCCGCGCCGGCGACGGCGACGGCGACGCCCGAGACCCGCGCCGCATCGAGGTGATCGCCCGCGCGCCGCCGGGGCGGCCGCGTCACCCGCGCGCCGCGGAGTTGGCCGCGCGGCGCGGCGGCGAGCGGGTCTTGCTCATGGCGTAGGCGATGCCGCCCTGGAGCGTGCTCTGCGTCACCATCTCGGTCATCTCGGCGCCGAGCGCCACGAGCTCCCGCGCGACCTCGGGGCGGATGCCGGTGATCACGACCTGCGCGCCGAGCAAGCGCACCGCTCGAGCCGCCCTCACAAGCGCCTGGGCCACGCGCGCGTCGACCCGCGACACGCCGGTGATGTCGAGGATCATGACCGCCGCCCTGCGCGCGCTCACCCCCATCGTCGCCGCGTCGACCATGCCCTGCGCGCGCTCCTCGTCGACCATGCCGATGAGGGGCATGACCAGGATCTGGTCGCTGATGGGGATGATGGGCGTCGACAGCTCGGCCAGCCTCGCCGCCTGCGCCGCGATGATCTGCGCCTGGAGCGCGGAGCGGGCCTCCTCGAGCGCCGCTCGCTCGGCGAGCTCGCGCTCGAGCCGCTCGTTCGCGCGCTGCAGCTCGCGGGTGCGCCGCGCCACCGTCTCCTCGAGCGACTCCTTGGCTCGCTCGAGCTCCGCCACCGCCCGGGCGAGCGCCTCCGTCCGCTCCTCCACCCGCCGTTCGAGCTCGTCGGCCAGCCGGACGAACTCCGTCTGTGCGGCGGCGCGCACCTCGATCTCGTTCTCGAGCTCGGCGTTCTTCCTGGCCAGCGACGTCAGGGCGCGCCGGAGCGCCAGCTGCGTCTTCACGCGCGCGAGGAGCTCGTCGCGCTCGAACGGCTTGGTCACGTAGTCGACCGCGCCGAGGCGAAACCCGCGCAGCTTGTCCGACATCGCGGCGTGCGCGGTGGTGAAGATGACGGGGATATCGGCGGTCGCCGGGCTCGATTTCAGCCGCTCGCAGACGTCGAAGCCCGTCATGCCCGGCATGGTGACGTCGAGCAGGATGAGATCGGGAGTCTCGTATTCCAGGCGTTCAAGCACCATGGGGCCATCGGTCGCGATGCTGACCTCGATCCCGGCCGACTCAAGCGTGCTTGAGAGCACCTCGAGGTTCACGAGTACGTCGTCGGCAACGAGCACGAGCCCGGGCGACGGCTGCTCGGTCCCCATCCCTTCACCTCCCCTGAGCGCCTGCGTGGGAGCGCTGCCGTTCCCCCCGGCGTGAGTGCGTTAACGCGTCGTCGCTGACCTCGACCGCATCGTCACGTACCCGGTTTCGGCTGTCAAGCGCCTTACCTCTCGGGTGCGATCGCCCGCAATCTCGGCCTGCTCGGCCTTGCGACGAGGGCGCGAGTCGCACGCGACTTGTGGGCTCGGAGGCTCATGTCTTGATGGATCCGCTGCCGGCCGGCTGCTGGTTCGGGTGTGTGGTCCCGTGATTCGCGGCCAGGAGCGCCAGGCCGTGCGACCGGGCGGGCGCGTCGTCGTCGGGGGGCGGCGGCGCCGCGGGGCCGGCGAGCAGGCTGGGCGCGGTGGCCATGATCGTGACCCCGGCGAGGAGCACGAGCCCGGCGGCCGCGATGCGCGCCGAGAGGGCCTCGTCGAGCTGGATCCAGGCGAGCAGGGCGACCAGGGGCGGCCGGAGAAAGACGTAGATGGCCACGAGCGTCGGCGAGGCGCGGCGGAGCACCCAGGCGTTCACGGCGTAGGCCAGGACGGTCGGCACGAGGACGCAGAAGGCGACGAGGAGGGCCGCCGGCAGGGACCACGAGGGCGCCTCGCGGACGAGGGCGACGCCGCCGACCGGCGCGAACAGGAGAGTACCCCAGCCGAACACCCAGGCCATGACCGTGACCGTGCCGAGGCGCTGCAGGGCCGATTTCGCGTAGATGACGTAGATGGCGGTCGAGAGGGCATAGACGAGCGCAAACGAGTCGCCCAGCCGCGGGACGGCGAAGCCGGTGAGCATGGCGGCCCCGAAGAGCGCGACCGCGGTGCCGACGCCGGCGCGCCGGGAGAACGGCTCGCGGCCGGTGAGGGCGGCGAGGGCGGCGGTGAAGACCGGGATCATCGCGATGAGGAGGGTCGCGGACACGGCCGAGGTGATGCGCAGGCCGACGAGGAAGAGCGCCTGGTTGCAGACGACGCCGAAGAAGGCGAGCACGGCGAGGTGGAGCGCGTCCGCGCGACGCGCGACGCGCGGCGTCCGGAGGGCGAGGTGCGCGCCGGCGAAGACCACCGCCCCGCCGAGGAAGCGCGCCATCGTCAGGGCGGTGGGCGAGACATCGTGAGGCGGGCTCATCGCGAGCTTGCCTTCCACGGAGAGCGACGCGAAGGCGAGTGTCGCGAAGAAGAGCGCGGCGTGGATGCCGGCCGAGGCGCGGCGCTCTCCAGGTGGCTTGGACGGATCGCTGGTCGGCATGGACTGGCTCGCTCCCTGGCTGGGTGCTGCCATGCCGCCAGCGCGGTTGGCTCACCCGCCCCCGCTCAAGCGCGGGACGAGCTTGCCGCGGCGCGCGTCATCTTTCCCCCAGGCTGGAGAGGATGCCATGAAGGCTTCGCCGGGAGACAGAAGATTCCGGCCGGTGACAGAAGAACCGTCGCGGCGGATGCGGATGATGCGATGCGGGGCATGTCTCACCCT
>JAICEP010000664.1 GCA_025924095.1 Sorangium sp. | reverse complement strand
GAAGGCTGGGAGCCGGGGCTCGTGGCCATCTTCATCGCGGGCTCCGCGGCCATCCTCGCGGTGCCGCGATCGGTCGAGCCCGCCGAGCTGCCGCTGCCGCTCGCCGACGCGCAGGCCCTCGCGCGGGCGCGGGACGCGGACATCGCGCGCGCCGGCGAGGCCGAGCAGCTCGGGCTCGACGCCGAGGTGCGCGAGCTCGGCTCCGCCATCCGCGCGTTCGGGGTCGTGGACGCCGACGCGGATCACACCGAGGCCGAGCTCCTCGCCGCGCGCAAGCGCGTGCTCGAGGCCGTGGGCCCCGCGCTCGCCCAGGGGGACGAGGCGGTGCTCCGGCTGCGGGCCTACCAGATGAGCTCGTTCGTCCGCGAGGTGCGCCGCTTCGAGGCGACCGGCGAGGAGTCCGACGAGCTCCGCGAGCTCGGCGGCAATTTCATCGGGCTGCTCCGCCGAAACACATGGCTGAGGCGAGAGGAGGCGGGGCCGCGCGGCGGCGGCGAGGCGCGCCGCGTCGCCATGGATGGCGCGGTGCTCGGGGTGCTCTTCAAGAAGCGCTGGGGCGCCATCGTGGGCCTCCAGCGCGCTCCGTTCGGGGTGGCGCTCGACGAGGAGCGCGCGCTGTTCAAGTTCCTGCTGTCGCACCCGCTCGGCGGGGGCGGGAGGAGCGCGCAGGATCTCGCGGCGCCTCCCGCCGCGGAGGCGGCGGCGCGCCCGGAGCAGCAGGCCGGCGAGCCGGGGCCGCGCTCGCCCGCGGCGGCGCTCCGCGCGGCGGCGCTCCGCGCGGCGGAGGCGCAGCGCGCCGAGGAGCACTATCGCCTGAAGAAGATCGACGAGCTCGCCGCGCTCGACCCGGAGTATCCCAGGCACCTCGCCCGCGGCGTCACCCTCTACCGGCTGGGGAAGTTCGTGCAGTCGGCGGAGGCGTTCCGCAGCCACCTGGAGCAGCACCCCGACGGGGCGTACACGCTGCGGGCGCAGAACCACCTGCGCGCGGCGCTGGAGCGCGCGAGCGAGGAGACGTTCTAGCGGACCGAGCGCCGCGCTCGAGGAGCGACTCGAGCAGGCGGCGCCGAGCCGCTACGGGCCCCTGCGCATCCCGCCTGGGCGGTGAGGGCGCCCGCTGATCCCCTTGGCAGGGTTGCCTTGCGCGCCGCGCCCCCGGCGCGTCTCCATCTCGTTCATGATCCCCTGCATGGCCGAGGCCTGCAGGAACCGACGAGCGGCCGGAAAGACCTCCTGCTCCTCGCAGGCCACGTGGCTCTGGTACGCGGCGCGCAGGCTCTCGATGAGCTGGGGGAGCACCTCCACCGCCTCGGGGCCGCCGTCGCGCTCGATCGCGGTGCGCAGCGCGTTGATCGCGCGCTGATGCGCCTTGTGCTCCTGCCGGAGGCGATCGAGGGTCGGCGCGATGGCTTCGAGCACCGCGAGCCGCGGGAACAGCGAGCGCTCCTCGTCCTCCTGGTGCCGGCTCATCGACCGCTCGAAGTAGGCCACCACGCTGGAGAGACCCTCGAGCGCGGCGGCGCGCCCGCGGCCATCGCTGAGCGCCCGCGCGGCGCGCGCGAGGTCGTTCAGGTTCTCTTCCAGGCTCCGGTGAGCGGCGGCGAGCTTCTCGAGAGGATCGTTCCGGTCATCGGGCATCCATCGATGATCGAGCAAGTGCGCAGAGGCGTGGGAGCTTTTTTCTCTCCGCGCGCGGTTTCGCGCGCCCGCGCGCTGGCCGTCCGATCACCTCGCCGCTTGCCCAGCGCGGGGGATGACATCCCACCTTGCCTTCACGGAAGGCTCGCGTTGCGGGGCAGCTCGATCCGCAGCTCGGGCGCCAGCATCTCGCGCGCGAGGTGCACCTCGAGCAGGTCGATCACGGGGCTCTTCGACACCGCCCGGAGCCGCTCGTCCGCGCCCGCATCGCCGGCCGCCTTCTTGGCCATCGCCGTGTAAAATTGCGTCTCCACGCGCTGCGCCGCGCTCTGGGCGAGCTTGCCGAGATCCGCGTCGCTGAGCCTGCCGTTCGCCCACGCCGCGAGCTTCCCTGTCCAGGACGCGCGATTCGCCGCGCTGTCCAGCGCGCGGCCCGCGGTGCCGTCCGTCGCGACGCCGAGGGCGCGCTCCAGCAGGAGGACCCAGAGCCCGCCGTAGACGAGATCCTCCTCGTCCACGTTCGCCTCGAGGCCGCGCTTCAGCGCCCGCCGCGCGGCGGGGAGATCGCGCTCGACGAGCGCGCGCCCCACGGCGTCGAGCATCGTGGCGCCGAGCTGCGGCGGCTCGGCGGCCACCAGGGCGAACGCCCGCTCGTAGGCGCGGGTCGCGCCCTTCTCGTCGCCATAGCCGTCGAGGATGCGCCCGAGCAGCCGCTCCGTCCGCGCCTTCGTGCCGGGATCCCGCGCGCGCTGCCGGGCGTCGAGCGCGGCGGCGAGCGCCGCGTCGAGCGACTCCTTGGCCCGCTCCTGCGTGCCCGCCTCGCGGTGGAGCTCGAAGGCGAGCAGGTGCGCCTGGATGATCTCGAGCGGCGCGGTGCGCGCGTCCGGCGCTCCCAGCGCCCGTCGCACGTCCTCCAGCGCGGCCTGGAGCTCGCCGGACTGCCGCTCGGCCATCGCGAGCAGCGTGAGCCCGTTGACCGTCGGCTCGGCCGCCGTGGCGGCGCGGAGGAGCGGCAGCGCGCCGGCGAGGTGGCCGGCGCGCAGCTCGAGCGACGCCATGAGCGACCGGACGCGCGCGCCCGACGGATCGAGCACGGCGCCGCCGCGCGCCGCCCGGTCGGCGAGCACGAGCAGCGGCCCCGCGGCGCTGTAGGTGCGCCGGGCGGCCTCGAAATCGTCGGTCGACGCCTCCTCCGAGAGCGCGCCCAGGAGGAGCCCCAGCGCGGCCCCGAGCGCGCCGGGGCTCGGCCGGTCGCCGAGCGCGCCGGCGCCCACGAGCGGCGTCGCCTCCGACATGCCGAGGCGGATCATCACCTGGGAGAGCAGGGTGGCGCTGTCGTAGCTCAGCGGATCGCGCCGGTAGGCCTCCAGCGCCGTGCCCCAGATCGCCCCGTTGAGCAGGTCCTGCAGCATCCCGGTCTCGGCGTCGCGCTCCTGCGTGTCGTGGAGGGCGAAGGCGGTCGCGAGCGCCTGCCACGAGACCGCGTCGTCGCTGGACGCGGCGGCCTTGATCCGCTCGTACAGGCCGGGCGGGATCACCCGGCGCGCGCTCGTGCGGTCGATCTGCTCGAGCGCGCCCTTCGCGTCGCCGTAGCGGAGGAGCAGCGCGGCCATGCTCGCGCCGCCCGACTCCAGCGCGCGCGCGGCCTCGACCGCCTCCTCGCGCTCCGGCCGCTTCCCCCCTTGCCGGTACTCGATGTTGAACTCGATCGCCCGGTCGATCCACGCCGCGGTGGCGGCGGCGGCGCGCTGGATCGTCTCCGGGCGGCTGTCGATGAGGGCGCGCGAGACGGACGCGCGCTGCTCCATGCCGAGCTGCTCGAGCGGCCCGCCGGTGCGCGTCTCCTTCATCCAGCGATCGAGCGCGGCCAGGTGCTCGTCGACCTCGGCGCGGGCCCGGCTGCCGCGCGGCAGCGCGGCGGCGCGGAGCTCCATGAGCGCCCGCACCCGCCCCTCGTCGCCGCGCGGGCTCATCCGCTCGATGGCGCCGGCGAGGGCGCGCTCGCCCACGGCGTCGATCATCTCGGCATGGCCCTCGCCGGGGCGGACGAGGTAGAGCGCGCCGAGGACGCTGTCGACGGCCCGGTCGGGCTGCCCGGCGTGGAAGCGCGCCGCGGCGTGCGCGAGCTGCCTGCGGATCACGCCGATGAGCAGGCCCGTGCGCTGCGGGCTCTGCTTGCCGTCGCGCACGATCGTGTAGAGGCTGCCGGAGAAATCGGCGTCGCGGACCTCGACGACCGCGACGCGGCCTTCGGCGCCGGGCGGCCCCTTTGCCCCCGGCGTGCCGGAGGCCCCGCAGGCGAGGGGAGAGAGCGCGAGGGCGAGCGCGGCGAGACCCCGGGCGAGACGGCGCCGGGGGAACAAGGTCGGCAGCGACATTGCGGGGCAGTGTACACGGGCGAAGCGTGCGCGCACCCCCCGGGGCGCTCTGTCGCCGGCGCTACCGCGAGGCGTCGCCGAGCTTGCGGCCGAGCAGCTTGGACGCGAGCGTCTCCCCGAGCTCGCTCATCATCAGCTGCTCGACCACCGCCTCGGTCGCGGCGCTCTCCGCCTCGCTCGCATACTGGAACTCGATGCCCATCCCCGCCGGCGCCTCCTCCGTCGCCTCGGCCGGCATCACGATCCACTTCACCCGCCCGCGGAGGCGGAGCGGCTCGGCCAGGTTGCGGATCGAGAGGGCGAAGACGAACTCGGTGCCGATGGCGAGCGGGCGATCGGTCCGGATGAAGGTCCCGCCTTTCGAGATGTTGCGCGTGTAGTCGGCAAAGAACGTGTTGAGTCGCTTGTACTCCACGCTCAGCTCTATCGCGGCCCGGTGGGCTGAGCGGCGGTCCGTCTCCGTCACGGCACCACCCTACCACGGCGCGCGCGGCCCAGAGTAAAGTCGCCGGCCATGGAACTTGGTCGTGCCAGGGCCGCGGTCGGGCGCGGGCGGCGCAGGATCGGCGCGCTCAAGGACGGGGCGCTCGTCGCCGGGCGGGCGGTGACGCAG
>JAICEP010000663.1 GCA_025924095.1 Sorangium sp. | reverse complement strand
GCAGAGCAGGCAGAGCAAGCAGAGCAAGCAGAGCAAGCAGAGCAAGCAGAGCAGGCAGAGCAAGCAGAGCAGGCAGAGCAGGCAGAGTCGGCAGGATGGACCGAGCAACAATGCGCGCGGGACGGCTCGCCGCGGCGCCCCGGCGAGCGGGCGCCGCAGCGAGCCGCGTCGAGGGTGACTTCGGCCTGTGCTTCAGGGTGACTTCGGCCTGTGCTTCATAGATATATGTTTTAGGTGATCCACATGTCCCTGGAAGGCAAGGTCGCGCTCGTCACGGGTGGGGGTCGCGGCATCGGCCGCGCGATCGCCGAGCGGCTCGCGCAGGACGGCGCGCGCGTCGCCGTCGCAGGCCGCACGCAGGTCGAGATCGAGGAGACGGCGGCGGCCGTCGGCGGCGTCGCCGTCCGGCTCGACGTCGGGGATCGCGAGGGCGCGCTCGCGGCGCTCGCCGCGCTCGAAGGCCAGGTCGGGCGCGTCGACGTGCTCGTCAACAACGCGGGCGCGGCCGAGAGCGCGCCGTTCGACAGGACCACCGACGCGCTCTGGGACCGCATGCTCGCGGTCAACGTGACCGGCGCCTTCGTGCTGTGCCGCGCCCTGCTCCCGAAGATGATCGCGCGCGGGTTCGGGCGCGTCGTCAACATCGCCTCCACTGCGGGGCTCGCCGGGTGCGCCTACTCGACCGCGTACTGCGCGTCGAAGCACGCCATGATCGGGATGACCCGCGCCATCGCGCTGGAGATCGCCCGGACGCCGGTGACCATCAACTGCGTCTGCCCCGGGTGGGCGAACACGAGGATGGCGGACGAGGCGATCGCCCGCATCGCCGAGAAGACCGGGCGCGGCGAGGAAGCGGCGCGGCGGACGCTCGAGGCGATGTCGCCCCAGGGCCGGATGGTCGAGCCCGAGGAGGTCGCGCTCGTCGTGTCGATGCTCTGCAGCGACGAGGCGCGCAGCATCCACGGCCAGGCGATCCCGGTCGACGGCGGACAGGTGATGCGGTGAAGGGCGGCCTCGAGATCGTGCAGCCGGCCGGGTGGCCGGCGCCGCGAGGCTACGCCAACGGCGTCGTGACGCGCGGCACGACGCTGCACGTCGCGGGGCAGATCGGGTGGGACGCCGCGTCGGGGCAGATCCGGAGCGACGATCTGGCCGAGCAGTTCGCGCAGGCGCTCGACAACGTGCTCGCGGTCGTCGCCGCCGCCGGCGGCGAGCCGGGCGACGTCGCGCGGATGACGGTCTACGTGACCGACCTCGAGGCGTACAGGAGCTCGCGCGCCGCGATCGGCGCCGCGTGGCGAGCGCGGTTCGGCAAGCACTGCCCGGCGATGGCCCTCGTCGGCGTCGCGGGGCTCGTCGAGCCGCGCGCGCTCGTCGAGATCGAGGCCGTCGCGGCGCCCGGCGCGCGCGGCGTGGACGACGAGGGCGGCCTGTGAGGCGCGGGGCGCCGGCGAGGCGACCGCTCGCCGCCCCCCCGCCCGAGAGCGCGCGCGGCGATCAGGCGGCCGTGCGCGCCTGGGTCCGCATCCTCGCGGTCCACAAGCGCGCGCTCGCGGCCATCCGCGAGGACCTGGAGCACGAGATGACCCTCCCGCGCTTCGACCTCCTCGCGAACCTCGTGCGCAGCGACGGGCAGACGCTCGCGTCGCTCTCCCGCAGCATGCTGGTCACGGCGGGCAACCTCACCGGGCTCGTCGACCGCGCGGCGCGCGACGGCATGGTCGAGCGGCGGGCCGACCCGAGCGACCGCCGCGCGTGGCGCGTGCACGTGACCGCCAAGGGGCAGCGCGCGTTCCGCGACGCCGAGCGGCGCCACGCCGCGCGCGTCGCCAAGGTGTTCTCCGGGCTGAGCCAGGCCGAGATCTCCACCCTGACGCGGCTGCTCGACAAGCTGCGCACCACGCTCCGCGCGCCGGACATGCCCGTCCCGTCCCGCCCCGGCAGCAGCCGCGCTCACGCGGAGCGCAGCGCGCGGAGCCCCCCGCGACGCACGCGAACCAAGCCCTGACCGCGCGGACCCGTCCCAGAGCAGCGCGACCGCGCAAGACCCGTCCCAGAGCAGCGCATCGAACAGAGAGCCCCCGATGACCCTCACTCCCCGCTCCTTCCAGCTCGAGGTCCGCCGCGGCGTCGCGGAGATCACGCTGAGCCGCCCCGACCGGCTGAACGCCCTCACCTTCGAGATCTACGGCGAGCTCACGGCCACGTTCCGCTCGCTCGAGCGCTCGGCCGCGCGCGCGGTCGTGCTCACCGGCGAGGGGCGCGGCTTCTGCTCGGGCGGCGACGTCGAGGGGATCATCGCCGAGCTGTTCGCGCGCGACGCGCGGGGGCTGCTCGAGTTCACCCGCGTCACCGGCGCGCTGATCCAGAGCATCTGCGAGCTCCGGCGCCCGGTCATCGCCGCGGTCAACGGGGTCGCCGTCGGCGCGGGCGCGGTGATCGCCGCCGCCTGCGACCTGCGCATCGCCGCGGCGAGCGCCCGCTTCGGGTTCATCTTCCCCAAGGTGGGCCTGTCCGGCGCCGACATGGGCGCCTCCTACCTCCTGCCGCGCATCGTCGGCCACGGGCGCGCCGCCGAGCTGCTCTTCTTCGGCGATCTCGTCGGCGCCGACGAGGCGCTCCGCATCGGCCTCGTGAACCGCGTGGTCCCCGACGGCGACGCGCTCCCGTCGGCGCGCGCGTGGGCCGAGCGCCTCGCGCGCGGGCCGGCGTTCGCGCACGCGATCACCAAGCAGATGCTGGAGAGCGAGCGCACGATGCCCCTCGCCGCCGCGATCGAGGCCGAGGCGCAGGCGCAGGCGCTCTGCATGTCGCACCCCGACTTCCGCGAGGCCTACGAGGCGAACAAGGCGAAGCGCCCGCCGCGCTTCGAGGGCGACGCCGCGGCAGCGTCCGAAGAGGCGGACGCGGCCCCCACCCCGAGGTCCACCGGCCCGGCGACGCCCCGCACATGAACCGGCTCGCGCTCTCCTCGGCCGATCTGCCGGTCTTCTTCGAGGAGCGCCACGCGGCGCTCGCCGCGCGGCTCACCCCCGAGGCGCTCGCGCCGCTCGCGGGCGCGCGCGACCCCGCCGCCGTGGCGCGCTGCCTCGGCGAGCCGCTCGGGCTCTACGCGCACCTCGTCCCCGCGGCGCTCGGCGGCGCGCCCGGGGGCGGCGGCCTCCCCGCGGACCCGACGGCCGTCGACGTGCGGTCGCTGGTCCTCATCCGCGAGGCGCTCGGCCAGGTCTCTCCGCTCGCCGACGCGATCTTCGCGGTGCAGGGGCTCGGCTCGTACCCGATCGTGCTGGCCGGCAGCGACGCGCAGCGCCGCGCGATCCTGCCCGACGTGCTGTCGGGGCGCCGCATCGGGGCCTTCGCGCTGACCGAGCCCGAGGCGGGCAGCGACGTCGCCTCGCTCCGGACGGAGGCCCGCCGCGAGGGCGACGGGTGGGTCCTCGACGGCGAGAAGGTGCTGATCTCGAACGTCCCGCTCGCGCACCACCTCGTCGTCTTCGCGCGCACGGGCGCCCCGCCGGGCGACAACGGCGACGGCGGCGCGGCCGGCGGGCGCGCCGAGATCACGGCGTTCCTCGTCGACAGCGGCGCGCCCGGCGTCGCCTCGGAGCCGCTCCCGATGTCGGTCCCGCACCCGATCGGCCGGCTCCGCTTCGCGGGCTGCCGCGTGCCGGACAGCGCGCGCCTCGGCGAGGTGGGCGGCGGCTTCAAGCTCGCGATGCGGACGCTCGACGCCTTCCGGATCTCGGTCGGCGCGGCGGCGAACGGCATGGCGGCGCGCGCGCTCCGCGAGGCGATAGCGCACGTCACGCGCCGCAGGCAGTTCGGCGCGCCGCTGTCCGAGCAGCAGATGGTGCGCGCCTACCTCGCCGAGATGGCGACCGAGCTCGACGCGGCCCGCCTCCTCGTGGCCCGCGCGGCCCACAAGCGCGACGCGGGCGGCGCGGCCGCGCGCGTCTCGACCGAGGCGGCCATGGCGAAGATGTTCGCCACCGAGGCGGCGCAGCGGATCATCGACCGCGCGGTCCAGCTCCACGGGGGCCTCGGGGTCATCGAGGGGACCGAGGTGGAGCGGCTGTACCGCGAGATCCGGCCGCTGCGCATCTACGAGGGGACGACGGAGATCCAGAAGCTCATCATCGCGAAGGGGATCCTCGAGCGCGCCGCCGCGGAGCGCGCGGAGGACGACCGCGCGCGCGGCGAACGCGGCGGAGAAGAGGCGCGGTAGCGATGTGGAAGCCGCCGGAGAGGATCCGCCACGCCCCGCCCCGCGAGGAGCCCCCGACCGCGGGCGAGGCGGCGGGCGCGCGCCTCTTCTCGCCGCTCCGCCTCGCCTCGGGCCTCGAGCTCGCCGAGCGCTCGTGGGTGCCGGCGATGGTCCCCTGGCGGGCGACGGAGGAGGGGGTCGTCACGCAGGACGTGCTCGACTGGTACGGCCGCTTCGCCGACGGCCAGCCCGGCGCCCTCGTTGTCGAGGCGACCGGCATCCGCGACGTGCCGAGCGGGCCGCTGCTCCGCGCCGGCCACGATCGGTTCGTCCCGGGGCTCCGGGAGCTCGTCCGGACGGTCCGCGCCCGGAGCGCGGGCCGGACGCGCCTGTTCCTCCAGCTCATCGACTTCCTCCGCATCCGCAGG
>JAICEP010000662.1 GCA_025924095.1 Sorangium sp. | reverse complement strand
GTCCGCGGCGTCGGCGCGCTCGACGACGGCCGGCCGTACAGCGCGATGGAGTGGGTCGAGGGCCGGAGCCTCGCGGCCGAGCTGCGCGCGCGCGGCGCCCTCTCGCCGTCCGAGGCGGTCGCGCTGCTCGAGGAGGTCGGCGGTGCGCTCGCGGCCGCGCACGCGATCGGCGTCGTGCACCGCGACGTGAAGGCCCAGAACGTCATGATCCGCCCTGTCGCCGGCGGGGGCGGCGCGCGGGGCATCAAGCTCGTCGATTTCGGCATCGCCACGCTCCTCCGCCCGCCGGGCGGCGGGCGCGGTGGCGAGCGCGGTGAGAAGAGCAGCAGCCTGATCCTCGGCACGCCGCTCACGATGGCGCCGGAGCAGATCCTCGGCGGCGCGGTGGACGCGCGCACGGACATCTATGCGGTCGGCCTGCTCGCCTACCAGCTCGTGACGGCCGAGCTGCCGTTCCGGGGCGCGGATGCGGTCGAGACCGAGGAGATGCACCTGCGCGCGCCGCCGCCCCGCCCGAGCGAGCGCGCGCCCGTGTCGGCCGCGTTCGACGCCGTGGTGCGCCGCTGCCTCGCGAAGGAGCCGGCGGACAGGTACGCGAGCGTCTCCGAGCTGCTCGCGGCCCTGCGCGGGGCCGTCGCCGCGCCGGGCGCCGGGGGCGCGGCGCCGGCGCCCTGCGGCGTCGACGAGCCGCGCGGGCCCGGCGCCGCGCTGCTCGTCGAGGCCCGGCTGGCCGCGCCGGACGACGCCGGCGACGAGGCGCTCGCCGACGTGGAGCGCCTGCTCCAGGCGGCGCGGGCGGCGCTCTTCCGGATCGGGGCGACGCTCGTGGTCGAGAGCGCCGACGCGCTGCTGGCGACGCTGCCCGCGCCGTACGAGCGCGCGCCGGAGCGGGCGCTCGGGTGGGTCCTCGAGCTCTGGGCGGAGCTCGGCGCGCGGGCCGGCGCGAGCCCTGACGTCCTCCCGCGCCTTCTGCTGCACGCGGCCGTGCCCGAGGCGCTGCGCCGCTGGGCGCCCGGTCCGACCGGGGCGGGGGTGTTCGTGACCGACGCGTTCGCCGGGAGGCTCGCCGGGACGAGCGAGCGCGCGCCGCTCCCGGCCGCGGGCGGCGCGCTGCGCCGGGTGGCGCCCTGAGCGGCGCCGCGGCCGGGTACGGGGGGCGCGCTGCCACTGTCCCTGCCACAGGGGGTGTGACAGGGGGCGATGTGACAGGGGCGATGTGACAGGGGACAGCCGGCGTGTGTCCGGGGGCGCCGGCGTGGCGCTGCCGTGCCGCGAGCGCGGCGAGGGCCGCATCCAGGGCCGCGCCGCGCGTCGACGCGCGGGCTGTCTCGGCTCCAGGGGCCCTCCGCGGAGCTCGCGGCGCTGCCGCGGTGCCGGCACCCAACTCGCCGTGTGGCGTCCGGCTGGGCGCTGGCAAGGTGCTTGCGATGGCGCTCCGTCGCGAGACGCCGCCGCGACCGGGCCGCTACTGGCCCGCTGGGCGGCCGGCGCCTCTGCCTCGACAACTCTGTCTCGACAACACGATAGCTGAGGAGACATCATCATGCGCATCGCTCGCTCTGCATTCGCGCTCTTCGCCCTGTTCGCGGCCGGCTGCGCCGTCGACGCGACCGACCCCGATCTCGCGGTGGACGCCCCGCCCCTCTCGGAGAACTGGATCGTCAGCACCTCCGCGACGATCGATACCTGGAACTCGGGCCTGAACGCCAATCTCTCGGACTGGGAGAGCGTTCACTGTAACCTCGATTATGGTGATGGATACATGCTGACTGGCGTCAACGTGAACCAGGAGAACCTCTCCGATCCCGACGCGTTCCTCGCCAGGATGACCGGCGAGTGCTGGGAGTTCGATCTTGCGGATTCCGCGCTTCCGAAGACCGGCTCGTTCGTGTCGATACCCATCTTCGCAGCGACGGGCTTCCGTAGCGGTGTGTTCCAGCTCTCGGTCACGGACGACAACTATCCCACCGGTCTGCAGCTCAAGGTGAACGGCAGCGGCAACGGCACCTATGTGAAGGACGTGCGCATCGTGTACGCTCCCCTGAACGCGACCGAGACAGCCCTCAACCTCGCCGCGGCTTCCCACACGAGCTGGGCGATCGGGTACGCCGGGGGCACGCAGAGCCTGAGCTGCCCGGCCCAGCATGTGATGACGGGGCTGGCGCTCCGGCACGACGAGATCGAGGGGAAGATCCGGACGCTGAAGATCCACTGTAGAGAACTGCAGCCCTGATCGGGCCGGCGGCCGGCGCGTCCGCCGGAGCCTCGGCGTCCGGCGGCGCCGGCTCGGAGCGGGGACCCGCTATCTTTCCACGGCGGGATCCGGCACCATGCCGCGAGGGGCCTCTGGGCGCGAGCCGAGATCCCGCGGTGGCACCGGGGGGATGACATGAGGACATGAGGACATGACGACCCTGCTGCGCCCCGAGGATGCGCTCGCGCGCCTGCGCCGCGCCGGGCTCGCCACCCAGATCGACGCCGCGGTCTTCGCGGCCGCGTGCGACGAGGAGCGCGCCGGCGCGCCGCTCGACGCCGAGGTCGCGCTCTCGGCCCTGGCGTCGATCTACGGCGTGCGCGGTCCCTCGGAGGCGAGCGCCGCCGAGGACGCGTTCGTGGTGGACGAGCACGCTGCTTCCGACCCGAAGGTCCTCGCGGCCGTGTGGCTCACCTTCGAGCGGTGGCTCGATCGCGCGATCCCCGTCTCGGTGGCGACCGACCTCGACGAGCTCGTCTCGTACGCGGGCGACATGTGCTTTCTTCGCCGGCACGCGAGCGCCGCGGGGGAGGCGCCCTGTCTCTATTCCATCGACGGGTGGCGCACGCGCGACGACGCGTCCTTCTCGCTCTATGCGCTGCGGCGCGACGGCGAGCCGCTCTATGCGCTCGGCGTGCCGGTCCAGTTCCACGTGCACCCGGACACGGAGGCCGCGGCCGCCGGCATCTTCCGCGTCGACGGCGTCACGGACAGCTACCGCGAGCACGCCCCGGCGTGCGCCGTTTGCCGCGACGCGCTCCGGAGCGCCGCCGATCGGGGCGTCCTGCCCGACGAGTTCCGGCCGCTCCTCGGCTGATCAGCCCCGCTATGCGGCTGGGCGCAGCGTCGGGTGCATCCGCGGGTTGGGCCGTCTACTCCAGCACCTTGGTCGCTGAAGGGGTGGCGTAGCCCGTTCCTTGGCAACGGGAAGCCGGAATTTAACGCCAAGCAGCCGTGTTCTTTGTCAAGCGGCGGCGACCTCCCAGGGGCGGTTCGCCTTCACCATCGCGTTGAGGATGGTGAGCAGCTTGTGCATGCACGCCGTGAGGGCGACCTTCGTAGGCTTGCCGGCGGTCTTCAGCCGGTCGTAGAAGGCGCGGATCACGGGGTTGAAGCGCACGCAGGCGACGCTCGCCATGTAGAGCATCGATCGCACCGAGGCTCGTCCACCCCAGATAGCTCGGCGCCCCTTGATCTTGCCGCTGTCGTGGTTGAACGGAGCCAAGCCCACGAGCGCGGCGATCTGCTTGCGGTTGAGCGTGCCCAGCTCGGGCAGGTCGAACAGCAGCGTGCGCGAGGTGCCGGGCCCGACGCCGGGGACCGAGCGCAGTAGCTCGTCCTTGGCGCGCCAGAGCGGGCTCTGCTCGATCTTGTCCTTGAGCTCGTCGTCGAGCTTTTTCAGCTCCTTCTCGAGCGTCTCGATAATGCGGTTGATGCTGCTGACGACGCGCGCGACGCGGCGGGGCCCAACCAGGCCCGAGAGCCGATTCTTCTCGGCCACCAGCATGGTCATCAACTGGCGCCGGCGCGCCAGCAGCAGCTCCAGCTCCAGCGTCGTGGCCTCGGGCATCGGCGTCAGCGGCGGCTGCACGGCGGCGGCAAAGTGCGCGATGCACTTGGCATCGAGCCGATCGGTCTTCGCCTGCCGGCCTGTGGCGCGCGCAAAGTTGCGGATCTGGAGCGGGTTGACCACCGCCACGGGCACGCCCGCGACGCTCAGCACCGCCAGCACCGGCATCTCCAGCCCACCGGTAGCTTCCAGCACGACGAGCGTCGGCGACAGCTCGCGTAGCTGGTCCACCAGCGCCTGCAGGCCCTCTTCGTCATGCGCCAGCCGCCCCCCTGCGCTGGAGCCATGAACGGCCCAGTCCAGGTGCTCCTTCGAGACATCGATCCCTACGAACGTGGACACGTCGACCTCTCCCTCACTGAAACGTGGAAACATCAGCCCCAGAAGCCCATCCTTGCGAACGATGCGAGCTATGCCTCAGGCAGCCGTGCGGGCTTATCCAGGACCTACGGCGTGGCGACCCCTGCTTGGCGACGGTCTCGAGACCAAGGCGCAAACGGTCTGCCACGCGTAGCTTTCTGGCTGCTCGCCGCGAAATTGTCCACAAATCCACAGGTTGCCGGTCTCCCCCCCGGCCCCCCCTCGGTACGACGACGATGTGGATCCAGTACGCTCGCGGAACATACAAGGCGCCAAGGCGCAAAGGCGCAAAAAGGCAAGGGAGGGGAAAAGTCATTCCTGCAATCCGTTGACCACGGAGCAGCCCCGGACCTCCAAGGCTGCGATGCACCTCGATCGCCGCGTCGCCGACGATCTTGGCCATCTCATTCTCAGTTATTTCCCCTCCGTCGTTTTGCGCATTTGCGCATTTGCGC
>JAICEP010000661.1 GCA_025924095.1 Sorangium sp. | reverse complement strand
CAACACGAACATGTTCGCCGAGGCTGGTCAGTGATGGCGGGCACGCGCCGGGTCAGACGGGGAGGAGCTCGGCGATGGCGATGTCCTCCAGCTGGAGGACCGAATCGAGGTGGAAGCCGGCCTCCCGCGTGAGCTCCCTGTATTCACCGTCGCTCCGGCACCGGCCGCCGGCGCTGATCGTGAGCATGAGGACGTCCGCCAGGGCCGCCCGCGCGAGGTTCGACGGCTGGAGGATCTGCTCCATGATGAGCAGCCGCGCGCCGTTCGCGTCGCCGATCGCGCGCCGGACGACGCGCAGGATCCGGGAGCACTCGTCGTCCCCCCAGTTCCAGAGGCAGTGCTTGAGGATGTACAGATCGTGGCCGCCGGGCACCGCCTCGAAGAAGTCGCCCGGGTGGAAGCTCACCCGATCGCCCACGCCGGCCTCCTGCAGGTAGCGCGTGGCGGAGGGCTCGAGGTGCGGGAGATCGAGCACCGTGGCGCGCACGTGGGGGTGGGCCTTCACGATCGCGGAGGCGAGCGTGCCCAGTCCTCCTCCCACATCGAGCACCGAGCTCACTTCCCCGAACCTGGTATAGGCCTGCGCGGCCATCGCCGAGCCCTCCAGCGAGTGGTCGAGCATGGCCCGGTTGAACAGCGCGCTGTCGGCGGCGTCGGCGCGGAGGTGCTCGTAGATCGTCTTGCCGCGGCGATGCGTGAAGCCCGCCTTGCCATCGCGGATCGCGTCCACGAGCCCGCCCCATGCATCCTGCTGGACCGGCGAGCGGAAGAACTCGGCGAGGGCGCGCAGGCTGAAGGGGTGATCGCTCCGGAGGCGCCTCGACAGCTCGGTGTGCTGAAAGCGGCTGTCGCCGAGCTCCTCGAAGATCCCGTTCGCCGCGAGCGCCCGGAGCATGCGATAGAGCGACGGGCCGTGCAGCCCGAGCCGCGCCGCGATGTCGTCCACGCGCGTGGGCGCGTCGCCGATCGCGTCCGAGAGCCCGAGGCTCGCCGCGGTGCACGTCGCGTGAAAGAGATACATGGCATTCGTGATCTCGTTGAAGCGCTGTCGGCCGGCGCTCGAGGGGATCCGTGCTGCTGCATCGTTGTTCATGGTTCCGCTCCCATCTCATCCGATGTTCGTGGCATCCGTGCGGCTTGCTGACGTCAAGCCCACGCAATGCGGTGCTCTGCGGGGGGCATTCCCGGCGGGATGCCCCTCGCCCGCACGTCTGTACCTGGCGCCTTCATTTTGCCACGATTCCAGCGAGGCACCCCGGCTGGATTCGCCAGATTCGTGCCGGCAACGAGGCCGACTCGAGGTGCTCTCCGTCCATGCGCTCCGCGCCGGCGCCGCCTTTCGATAGCCACACGACGGCTCCCTGCAGGCCGGCCTGCAGGTTCGCGTAGGTAATCCCACCCCTGCTGACCCGGGAACAAGGTGGAGGTGGCGGGATGACACGGCGAGGTGCGCGGCGGGCGGTGCTCATCGGCGGGGGCATCGCGGGCCCGGTGCTCGGGAGGTTGCTGCGCGACCGAACCGGGCGATGCTGCCTTGCGCTGATTGCGCCAACTCGGCGCGATCAGCGCCCCTTCCGGACAACCCGGGCCGCGCAGGCGGCCCGCGTCCCGTCGAAGGCCACAAGGAAGCGCAGGGGTCGGCCCCGGCACACGCCCTGCATTGGCGAGCTCCAACCTGGAGAAAGGTGGAATCCCATGAAGAAGATGTTTTCGATGCTCGCGCTGGTTCTCTCCGCCTCGTTCGTCGCCGGCTGCGCCGTGGGCGCCGCGGACGTCGAGGAGGATCGGGTCGTCGACGAGGAGGTCGCGAGCGCCGAGTCGGAGTTGATGACGCCGGCTGCGCAGCTGGCCTGCCCGGGGGCGGGCTTGTGTGAGCGGGCGGAGCGGTACTGCGATCCCGGGAACCCCAGCTCGTCGTGGTGTGACATCCTGATGCGCTGCTACGCCTGCTGGCTGACCGTGGACTGATTCAGCGCGCGGGGCACGAGCAGCGCCGCTTCCCGGCGATCTTGTGCTCCTCGGACGATGAGGCTCTCGCGCCCAGGCGCCGGGCGAGAGCCCCATCGCATGTCTCGAAGGCGGACGTGAGATTTCTCGATACACGTTGACTCGAGGAGACGTGCAAGGAGCGAGCAACCCATGTAAAAGAGAAGGACCGTGAGAAAGTCATCCCCGTATTCCTGGAGCTGGACCGGTCCCCTCGCGATGTCCATTGCGCTGCTCGCCGCCTGCGGCGATGCCGCGGAGGATCCCCGGCCGGACAGCAGCAGCGTGGGCAGCTCAGGCTCCGGCGGCTCCGGCGGCTCCGGCGGCGGCGCGGGTGCCGGCGGCCTGGGCGGCGCGGGTGCCGGCGGCCTGGGCGGCGCGGGCGGTGGAATCGGCGCGGGCGGCGCCGGCGGGGAGGAGCCACCGCCACCGGATCCTGCAGAGCCGCTCTTCGCCGGAACGAGCCTCCCGCGGTTCGAGATCGCGCTGTCGCAGGCGTCGATCGATCGGCTCAACGCCACGCCCGACGAGTACGTCGCCGGGCAGCTCACGGTGACGATGGACGGCGAGGTGGTCGAGCTCGCCGACGTCGGCGTGCGGCTCAAGGGCGCCCACGGCTCGCTCCGGACCCTGGACGAAAAGGCCGCATTCCTCCTGAAATTCGACGAGTTCACCGACGACCAGACCCTGTTCGGGGTGGAGAAGCTCGCGCTCAACAACATGGTCCAGGATCAGAGCATGATCCACGAGCGCCTGGCCTACGCCCTGTTCCGCGCGATGGACGTGCCCGCGCCGCGCTCGGCCCACGCGACGGTCTGGCTGAACGGCTCGCTCTACGGCCTGTATGCCACCGTCGAGGCAGCGGATAACCCTCGCTTTCTGGATCGATGGTTGGGCGACCACGAGGGCAACCTGTACGAGGGGGCTTACGGGAGCGATCTCGAGCGCTCGAGCATCGAGACCTTCGATCAGGACAACGGCGACGACGTCGCGTTCGCCGATCTCTATGATCTCGCCGAGGCGCTCGACGACATGACGAGCCCGGACACGTTCCTCGCCGAGGCCTCGCAGCACATCGACATGGAGCGCTACCTCGCGTTCGCGGCCACGGAGACCTTCATCGGCCACTGGGACGGTTATGCCTGGCTGCGCAACAACTACTTCATCGCGCGGCGCCCGGACGACGGCCGCTGGACCTTCCTGCCGTGGGGCCTCGACCAGACCTTCACGGACGATCTCTACCCCTTCGGCGGCGTGGCCCGCCTCCAGCAGATGTGCACCGCCTCCCCGCCGTGCCGGCAGGCGCTCGCAGCGGCGTTCGAGCGCGTCCTCGAGCGCGCGTCGGAGCTCGACCTGGCGAGCGACGCCGAGGCGGCGCGCACCCTGATCTGGGCCGACGTGCTCGAGGATCCGCGCCGGGACGTGAGCCCCGATGACGTCGGCGAGCACATCGACGCCACCATCGCTTTCCTGAACGACCGTCCTGCCAGCGTGCGGGCGCAGCTCGCCTGCGAGGACTCGTCGGGGCTCGACGCGGACGGCGACCTCTCGTCCGGCTGCGACGAAGACTGCAACGACGGCGATGCCTCGGTCTACCCGGGCGCCCCCGAGCTGTGCGACCTGATCGACAACGATTGTGACGGGCTCGTGGACGACGAGCCATCGTGCCCACATTGCGTCCCGCAACCGCTTCCGGAGGGCGGCTCGCTGGCGTTCTGCTTCGCGCCCGCGACGTGGGCGGACGCGGAGCTCGACTGCATCGCGCAGGATGGGCATCTCGTGTCCATCCACGACGAGGAGACGCAGGATCTCGTTGTCTCGAGCGCCGACGCGATCCAGCCGGGCGACTGGTGGATCGGGCTCAACGACGCGGCGTCCGAGGGAGACTTCGCGTGGACCGACGGCACGCCGTACGACCACGAGCGCTGGACCGGCGGCGAGCCGAACAACGCCGGCGACGGAGAGCACTGCGTGGAGCTGGCGAGCTGGGCCAGCGGGCTGTGGAACGACATGCCCTGCTACGCCGAGCTGCCCTACGTGTGCAGGCTGCCCTGACGGGGATCACGGGCGCTCCAGCCGCAGAGGCCAACGTGAGGAGCCGACGCCGGGCGCAACACCGGCCATGCAGCCCCCCGCCAGCGCGCGGCGCCCGTGCGCATGCGTGATAATGTCGGCGCATGCCGAAGAACAAGCGGGAGGTTCAGGTCAACGCGCTGTCGCGATACGAGAAGTCGTCGGGTCGGCTCGTGCTCGAGGAATACTCGAGCTGCGAGGTGCCGGCGGGCTGTGGAGGCGCGATCCTGCGGTGGATCGACCCGCTCGAGGCGCTCCCGCTGCACCTGTGGCTCTGGACGACGGGCGAGGCGGAGCTCTTCTTCGACGGCGCGCCCTTCACATCGAGCCGCGTCGACGCGCGCGCCGGCCGGCACGTGCTCGCGCTCTGCGTGCGGCCCAAGGGGGAACTGCCGCCGCAGCTCGCGCTCGCGCTCGGTTACTCCGACGACGCGAAGGGGGGCTTCGAGCCCGAACGTTCGCGGTCGATCGGCCGGAAGATCGAGCTTCTCTCCGGCGCGGGCGCCGTGATGGTCGGAGCGACGAAGCCGCCGGAATCCGACGCCTGGCGCCTGCCGGATTTCGACGACAGCGGCTGGCCGGCCCTCGTCCAGGCGAGCGCGGCGAT
>JAICEP010000660.1 GCA_025924095.1 Sorangium sp. | reverse complement strand
GTATTACGCGACAAAGGTCGCCGGCATGGTCGACGAGGACGAGCCCGCAACCATCGAGACCGTCCGGAAGGCGCTCCGCCCGCTCGACGCGCACCGCGAGACCGGCGCCCGGCGGGGGCAGGGCGGCGCCAAGGGCGAGGCGGCGACCAGCGCGCCGCCCGCGCCGGCAGGACCGGGGGCGCCGGCAGCGCCGGGGACGCCGGGGACGGGCGCCGACGGCGGCGGAGCGCTGAGCGTGCCGGTCTGACACGCCGCCCCTCCCGCCGATCCGATCGGGCCCGCCATCGAGGCGCTCGAGGACCTGGGCACGCAGGGCCAGATTCGGGTCGTGGTCCTATTCGAGCAGATTGGAGCGCGCGCGACTGGCAGGCTCCATGAGGGTAGAGACGTACCTCACTGTGAAGATTCGAACATCGGACATTTGTTAATTATCGTGCATCCGCGGTCGCGAGCCCGAGGCGCGCTTCCGCAGCCGCGATGAGCCGGTTCGTTCACGTTACATCCCTGACGTCCCGGCTACCTGGAATACCCCAGTTCACGCAGGCCGAACGGAACTCGAGATCTCCGTGCTGGCCTGTTGAGAGGGCGTGTTGCGGTGTTGACTCCAACAAACCGGGTCGTGTAGATCTCCAAAGCAGAGGCCGTCGGCGCGGGGGGCGCCGGGCAGGCGCTCACCACCACGCAAGCGCGCTCGCGCACCTCCGCGACCAGCGGCACAGGACGCGGACCCGCGATCGTCGCAGGAGGCAGCCACCGTGTCATCGACCGTAAGAGCTCATCGCACCTCTTCGGAGGGTCAACACAGAGGCGCCGTATGCTCATCGTCCCGGAGGAGATACTGCGTCCTCGTCGTCGAGGATGATGAGCAAGCGCTGAGCAGCATCTCCGCGGTGCTCTCCACGGATGTCGACGTCGTGGAATGTACGTCGGCGGAGCAGGCGCTCGCGCTGCTCGAAACGAAGGAGTTCCACCTGGTCTGCGCCGATCTCATGATGATTGGAATGAAGGGAGACGAGCTCCTCCGGAAGGTCACGAGCATGCCCGTTTACACGAGCTGTCTCCTGATCACCGGGGCCGAGGAGTACGCGCGCTCGAAGGAGGCGGGTGTTCTCCATGTGCTGCTCAAGCCGTTCCATCCTGAGCGGCTGATGGCGATCGTCCTCCAGCTGGCGCGCCTCACCGAGATGAAGCGCTCGGTTCACTCGATGGCGGACTCGCTCACGCCGACCGACCCCGGGGGCGAGCTCATCTCGTGCGACGGGTCCGACGCCGGGGCCGCGCCGGAGTCGTCGTCGCGGGCGCCGAGATCCACGAGGTTCGAGGCCCGCGTGACGCGCGGTGCCGCGCTCGTTCTGCAGGAGCCGGAGCCGGCGGGGGCCGCCGCGCTCTCGTCCCGCGCCCTGCGACGGCCGGCCCGGTGAGCCCGCGGGCCGCGGCGCGCGCCGCGGCCCGCAGGGGCGCGCGCGGCGAATCGGCGAATCGGCGGCGGGGCGGCCCGGGAGGAGGCCGCGCGGCTCAGGCGCCGCTCGGGCCCTTCTCGTCCCACCACCTCGCCATGCGCACCTGCATCTCCTCGACGGAGACGTCCTCGATGACGGCCGAGAGGATCCACTGGTGCCCGAACGGGTCCTCGATCCTGCCTTCGCGCCGGCCGTAGAACTGGTCGTCGATCGGGTAGATGATCTTGGCCCCCGCCTCGACGGCGCGCGCGGCGACGGCGTCGGGGTCCTCGACGTTCAGCGTGATGACGATGGGCGAGCCGCCGAGCGCCTTCGGGCCGCGGGCGTTCCACTGGGGGGCCTCGTCCGCGACGCTGACGACCGAGTCGCCGAGGACGAGCTCGGCGCAGATGATGGCGCCGTTGAGCTTCGGGTCGGCGAGGCGCATCTTCTCGGTCGCGCCGAACGCCTTCTTGTAGAACGCGATGGCGTCCGTCGCGCCGGCGACGACGAGGTGCGGCACGACGGTGTGGTACGGGGGCGGGGCGATGGGGTGAGGTCGCTGGGTCATGGGCGGAGGATGCCCACGCGGCCCGAGCGGGTATTGTAAAAACGTGCCGGCCGGGTCAGCCGTCGAGCGGGACGTGGTTCCGCTCGCGCCGCCTCGCGACGTACTCGGTCGGGGTGAGGCCCGCGAACGCGCGGAAGTCGTGGATGAAGTGCGCCTGGTCGTAGTAGCCGCACGCGGCCGCGACGCCCGCCCACGAGACGCGCTCGTCGCGCGCGATCGCCGAGATCGCCTGCTGGAAGCGCTGCACGCGGCAGTAGCGCTTCGGGGTGAGGCCGACCTGCTCGGTGAAGCTGCGGATGAACCGCTTCGAGCTCATCCCGAGCTGCCCTGTCACGTCGGCCACGGTGGTCGCGCGGGACGGGTCGGCGAACGCGGCGAGCGCGAAGTCGACCGCGGGGTCGCGCGCGAGCGGGCGCGCGGGGCGGCGGAGGAGCCGCGCCGTGAGCGCGGCCTCGAGCGCGCGGAGCCTGGCGTCGGGGGTCCTCGCCTCGAGGACGCGCTCGCGGACGAGGGCGGCCTCGCGGCCCCAGAGCGCGTCGAGCGAGACATGGGCGCCGCTGAGCGCCTCGGTGTCCGGGCCGAAGAACGGAGAGGCGCCGCCCGGCGTGAGCTCGGCGCCGACGATCGCGCGCTGCTCGGCCGTGTCGATCGCGAAGTGCTCGGCGTGGGCGCCGCAGACGGCGATGCCGGAGAGGCGGTGGCAGCGGGCGGCGTCGGTGGCGACGGTGGCGGCGGCGGCGCCGGCGGGGGTGGCAGGCGCGGCCTCGTACCAGCGCAGCTCGTCCTCGGCGAGGTTGATGAGGAGGCTCATGGCGCCGGTGGGGAGCACGCGCTCGATCAGGTCGGGGAGATCGGGGGCGGCGTAGTACCAGAGCAGGCGGACGAAACGGTCGAGCGGTGGAGGCGGGGCGTACGTGACGAAGTGCATGGGGCGGCCCGTGGGAGGCAGCATGCCACGAGAGGAGCGGAGGACGGGCCTCTTTGAGGAGCATCAACTCCTCGACGATGGAGCATGGCCGCCGAGCTGCCCTTCGAAGGCCGCGCGCCGAGCCGCCGCATCCACGGGATCGATCGCGGGAAGTCGGCAATCCCATCCAGTCACGCTCCCCCGCGCGCCAGGCTGGCAGCCACGACTCAGAACCGCAGACATCACGTCACGCCCCCGACGACCTCACGCCCCCGACACCTCTCTCCGAGCTGCCCGGCGCTCTCCCGCCGCGCTCCAACGTCGCTCGCACATGCGGCTCAGAGCGGCGGTCACCCGCCCAGGAGACGGGCCCAGATCGGCGGTTTCGGCGCGGAAGCGCACTCCAGTGCGCTGAGCACCGAAAACGTCGAGGTGGGCTCGTATCCGCAGCGGGTGACCGCCGCTCTAGTCGAGCAGCGCGCCGACGGCGGAGAGCGCGGCGAGGATGGCGGCTGCCCCCGCCCACAGCGGGCCTGCGGCGAGGCCCGGCGCCGCGTCGAGGAACGCGATCGCGCCGAGCAGCGCCGCCAGGAAGAGCGCCACCGCGAGCGCGCGCACCGCGGGGGGGCGCTCCACGTCGTGGAGGACGTAGCCCGGGTCGGTGCGCAGCGGGCCCTCCTCGGGTAGGGCCGCCCCGGACCGAAAGTCCGGCGGCCGGAGCCAGACGAGCAGCTTGCCAGAGAGGCGCGGCTCCGCCGCCGCCATGCGCACAAGCTTCCGCCACGGGTCGACGTTCGCGCGCAGCGCGCTGAAGCTCGCGAGCGGCTGGACCACGCCGTACCGCGGGGGCGCCTTCTCCGCACAGAAGGTGCCGAACAGCCGATCCCAGACGATGAGCACGCCGCCGTGGTTCCTGTCGAGATACTCGGGGTCGACGCCGTGATGCACCCGGTGATGAGACGGCGTGTTCAGCACCCACTCCAGCGGACCGAGGCGGCCGACGAGCTGCGTGTGAATCCAGAACTGGTACAGGATGTTCAACGTATAGGTCGTGACGAGCATCCCCGGCGGAAAGCCGAGCAGAGCGAGCGGCCAGAAGAACGGCCAGAAGAACGCCCGCTGGAGCCAGCTCTGGCGCAGCGCGACCGAGAGATTGTAGTCCTCGCTCTGGTGGTGGACCGCGTGCGCCGCCCACATGAAATTCACCCGGTGGCCCGCGCGGTGCGCCCAGTAATAGCAGAAGTCGACCGCGACGAAGCAGGCCAGCCAGCTCGACAGCGCGCCCGGCGACAGCCGCACGAGCGCGGCATGCTCGAAGAGGAAGAGATAGACGAGCACGCCGCCGCTCACGACGGAGACGATGGCCTGCTGCCCGACCCCGCACGAGAGGTTGGCGAGCGCGTCCGAGAAGCGGTAATCGCGCCGCCCGCGGCGGCGGCAGAGCCAGAGCTCGATGCCGATGAGCGCGAAAAAAGCCGGCACCGCAAACAGGATCAAGCTCGGCGACATGCCCCCATCCTCCGCGGAGCCACCGCGCAGCGGCCCGGCTCACGCTCGCCCATTCTAGCCTGAACCCCTCGGCACGCCCGGTGAAGCATCTCACCGGCCGACCTCGGCCGAGGCACATGGCTCCACAGCCCGCCGGCGCATTGCTCCGCACCGCGCGCCCGAGCCAAAGCGGCGCTGCCGCACACGCTCTTCTCTGTTGACGCTGAACCGTTTAAGTGGTCTGCCACGACGCGCACCGGTGCGAGG
>JAICEP010000659.1 GCA_025924095.1 Sorangium sp. | reverse complement strand
GGGCGACGACCAGCAAGGCGCACACCGCCGTGAAGGTGGCCCCGCATTACAGCGAGCCGGTCGTGCATGTGGTCGACGCTAGCCGCGCCGTGCCCGTCACGACGAGCCTCCTGAGCGAGGAGGGCAAGCCGGCGTTCGTCGCCCAGCACCGCGCCGAGTACGAGCGGCTCCGGCAGATTCACAGGGCGCCGAAGCACAAGCTCGTCCCCCTCGAGGCCGCGCGCGCGAACCGGACGCGGATCGAATGGCGCGCCGAGGACCTGCCGGTGCCCGAGTTCACCGGCGTGCGCGTGCTCGAGGACTTCCCGCTCGCCACCTTGCGCGAGTACATCGACTGGACGCCGTTCTTCCACACGTGGGAGCTGAAGGGCGTCTATCCGCGGATCCTGGAGCACGCCAAATACGGCGAGCAAGCGCGCCAGCTCTTCTCCGAGGCGAACGCGCTGCTCGACAGGATCATCGAGGAGAAGCTGCTGACGGCGCGCGGCGTGTATGGCTTCTTCGCCGCGAGCGCCGTGGGCGACGACGTGGAGGTGTACGCGGACGGGACGCGCAAGGCGGTGCTCGATCGGCTTCACTTCCTGCGCCAGCAGACGGCGAAGGAGAACGGCGAGCCGAACCGGTCGCTCGTGGATTTCATCGCGCCCAGGGAGACCGGCCTCCCGGACCACATCGCCGGTTTCGCGGTGACCTCCGGGATCGGCCTGAAGGCGCTGTGCGAACGGTTCAGGGCGAGCTACGACGACTACAACGCCATCATGGCCGAGGCGATCGCGGATCGCCTGGCCGAGGCGTTCGCCGAGTGCCTGCACAAGCGGGTGCGCGACGAGTGGGGCTATGGCCGGCAGGAGGACCTGACCAAGAGCGAGCTCATCGAGGAGAAATACCGCGGCATCCGGCCCGCGGCGGGGTACCCTGCGTGCCCGGATCACACTGAGAAGGGCACGCTCTGGCGGCTGCTCGACGTCGAGAAGAACACCGGCATCCAGATCACCGAGTCGTTCGCGATGTGGCCCGGCTCCAGCGTGAGCGGCCTGTATTTCGCGCACCCGCAGGCCCGGTACTTCAGCCTGGGAAAGATCGATCGCGACCAGGTGGTCGACTACCACGTGCGCAAGGGCATGACCGTCGCGGAGGTCGAGCGCTGGCTCGGCCAGAATCTCAACTACGACGTTTCAAGCTAGCACCTCCGGGCTCGAAAGAGGCCGACGGTTCAGGTCGAGCCGGCCCGCGCGTTTCATCGTCATCCTCCGGCGTCGGCGGTCCCGCCGGTGTGGAGATCGGACATCCGTCCGTCCCCGCCGC
Source organism: Sorangium sp. (assembly GCA_025924095.1). Classification (GTDB taxonomy): domain Bacteria; phylum Myxococcota_A; class Polyangia; order Polyangiales; family Polyangiaceae; genus Sorangium. The sequence goes on along the minus strand of JAICEP010000659.1, from coordinate 3,368 downwards.
GCGCGACGAACAGGGCCTCTTCGCTCTTCGGGCGGCGGGGCAGCTCGGCATGACCTCGCCCGCCGGTGTGCAGCCCGAGCCCAGCGGCCTGCTCACCCGCGATCCCGGCCCTCGCGCGCAGTGCAGTTTGCACCGGTCGACCCCACCACACCTCCTGGCCCCGCGCTTGTATCCGCCTCTCGCGCAGGAACGCGGCGGGTCGGTTCGACCCGAGAGAGATGCGGGGGAGTTCATGGATCGGTCGGCGGGCGCGCCCCTCTGCGGGCGCCTCTCGCTGCGCCCGCTCGCCGAGCGGCCGCGGTGCAGCATCATCATTCCCTGTTACAACGAGGAGCGCTACATCGAGGACGTCCTCCGCTGTGCCCTGAAGCAGCGTTATCCACCCGATCTTCTCGAGATCTTCGTCGTCGACGGCGGCTCGAGCGACAGGACGCGCGAGATCGTCGCCCGCGTCGCGGCGGAGGACCCGCGCGTGACGCTCCTCCACAACCCCGCCCGGATCCAGGCCGCGGCGATGAACCTCGGTATTCGCCGATCGCGAGGCGACGTGATCGTCCGGATGGACGCGCACGCCGACTACGCCGACGACTACGTGGCCGCGTCGGTCGCCGCGCTCCGGAGGACCGGCGCGCTCAACGCGGGCGGCGCGGCGCGGCCGCGCCACCGGAACGGCTTTCAGCGGGCGCTCTGCGCTGCGCTCTCGAGCCCCCTCGGCGTGGGCGGCTCGGCCTACCGCGACCCGTCGCGCGAGGGATTCGTCGAGTCCGTCTTCAACGGGGCCTTCCGGCGCGAGGCGTTCGAGATCGCCGGCCTCTACGACCCGGCCGCGATCACCAACGAGGACGCCGAGCTCAACCAGCGCATCATCGAGGCCGGCGGCGCGGTCTATCTGTCCCGGGAGATCGTCGCGTACTACTATCCGCGGTCGTCCCTCCCGGCGCTCGCGCGGCAGTATTTCGCCTACGGCAAGGGGCGCGCCCGCACGCTGCTCCGCCGCCGGAGGCTCCTGTCGCTCCGGCCGACGCTGCCGTTCTTCCTCGTGACGGCCCTCGCGCTGCTCGCGCTCGCGTCCGCGCTCCTGCCGTCCGTCCGCCCCGCGCTCGCGCTCGCGTCGCTCGCGTATGCCGCGCTCGTGATGGCGGCGTCGCTCCGGCTCGCGCTGCGCGCCTCGCCCCGCGATTTCCCCTGGCTCTGCGCCATCTTCCCCACGTTGCACGCCGCGCACGGGCTCGGGTTCTGGGCCGGCCTGCTCCGCGGCGCGCGCGACCGGGGGGCGCGTTGATTGACAGCGCTCGCTTTGGTATTGTCGCGCGGTGAGCGTGCGCGGGATGTCGTTTGCCTCGTTCTCCTCGGTCGCCGCCGGGCTCATCGAGCTGTCCCGCTGGTGCTACGAGCGCGGCTGGACGCCGGCCACGAGCGGCAATTTTTCCGCCCGGCTCAGCGAAGACACCTTCGCGATCACGGCGTCCGGGCGGCCCAAGGGCGCGCTCGGCCAGTCGGACATCGTGGTCGTCAACGCGGAAGGCCGCCTGACCGGGCCGTCCGCGTGCCGCCCGTCGGCCGAGACGGCGCTGCACTGCCAGCTCTACCGGCGCTCCAGCGCGATCGGCGCCGTCGCGCACACCCACTCGCGGGCCGCGACGGTGCTCTCGCGCCGGTGCGCGCACGAGGGGTACGTGACCCTCGCGGGCTACGAGGTGGCGAAGGCGCTCTCCGGGGTGGCGACGCACGACCGCGCGGTGCTCCTCCCCGTCTTCGTCAACACGCAGGACATCCAGAAGCTGGCCGAGGACGTCGAGGCGTTCATGTCGGCGCACCCGCCGGTGCACGGCTACCTCATCGCCGGCCACGGGCTCTACACGTGGGGCTCGGACATCGCCGACACGATCCAGCATATCGAGGCGCTGGAGTTCATGCTCGACTGTGCGCTGCTGGAAGGGAGGATCTCATGAGCCTGCTGCGGGTTTACCGGGAGAACGATCCCACGAGGGCCGAGGAGCACACGACGTTCGAGGACATCGCCCGCGTCGCCGCCGCGTCGCAGATCCGCTTCGATCGCTGGGCCGCCGACCGCCCGCTGCCGCCTTCGGCGGCGCCGGAGCAGGTGCTCGAGGCGTACGCCGGCCCGGTGAAGGAGCTCTCCGAGGCGTGCGGGTTCGTGACGGCGGACGTGATCTCGGTCTCGCCGAGCACCCCGAATCACGCGGAGATCCGGCGGAAGTTCCTGGACGAGCACATCCATTCCGAGGACGAGGCGCGCTTCTTCGTCGAGGGGCGAGGGCTGTTCTGCATCCACCAGGGGGAGCGCGTGCTCTCGTTCCTCGTCGAGAAGGGCGATCTCATCAGCGTTCCGGCCGGGACGCGGCACTGGTTCGACATGGGGCCGGCGCCCTCGTTCACCTGCATCCGGTGGTTCTCGGACCCGAGGGGGTGGGTCGCCGAGCACACCGGGTCGGACATCGCGTCGCGCTTCCCGCGGCTGGACGCGTGAGCGTGGCGGCGATCCCTGCGCGCGCGGTGCTCGTCGACATCGAGGGGACCACGACCGACGTGCGCTTCGTCCACGAGACGCTGTTCCCGGTGGCGCGCCGGGATCTGGCCGCGTACGTGTCGGCCCACGCCGGGAGCCCGGAGGTCGAGGCCGCCCGGAGCGCGGTGGCGCGCGAGCGGGGCGCGGGCGAGCAGGCGGTGAGCGACGGCGAGCTCGCGGCGGCGCTGCTCGCGTGGATCGACGAGGATCGCAAGGAGACCACGCTCAAGGCGCTGCAGGGGAAGATCTGGCGCCGCGCCTACGAGTCGGGGGGGCTCCGGAGCCACGTGTACGCGGACGTGGAGCCGGCGCTGCGGCGGTGGCGGGACCTCGGGGTGACGCTCGCCGTGTTCAGCTCCGGGTCGGTCGAGGCGCAGGAGCTCCTGTTCCGGCACACGACCTCGGGGGACCTGACAGGCCTCTTCACGGCGTTCTTCGACACGACGACCGGGCCGAAGCGGGAGGCGGGCGCTTACCAGCGGATCGCGGAGGCGCTCGGGCTGCGCCCGGGCGAGGTGCTGTTCCTGTCCGACGTGGTGGCCGAGCTCGACGCGGCGGCGGCGGCAGGGGTGCGCACGGTGCAGGTGGTCCGGCCGGGGACGGCGCGGGAACCGGGGAGCCGGCATCCGGTGGCGGAGCGGTTCGACGAGATCGCGGTGGAGCCGGGGTAACGGGGGGGGGCAAGCCTGGGGGTGCAGTCACCTGCCCAGAGAGGTTTCTCATGAGGTCGGTAAGTCAGGAAGATCATTAGGGTTTTCTTCCCGCCTTCCCGCCTTCATGTTCAAATGCCTGCACCACCCAGGCCTGCGCTGTGCGACCGCCGCGAGACGGCGCTAGC
>JAICEP010000658.1 GCA_025924095.1 Sorangium sp. | reverse complement strand
ATCCCGGATCACTACGTGACGCGGATGCTCTACTCGCAGGGCGTGCCCCTCGAGGCGCTGGGCGTGCCGTCGCTCGACGGCTCGCCGGTGGAGACCGATTCGCGGAAGATCTGGCGCCGCTTCGCCGAGCACATGCCGCTGTTCCGCGCCACGCCGAGCGGCTGCTGGCTCCGGCACGAGCTGGCCGACGTGTTCGGCGTCGACGAGCCGCTCACCGCCGCCAACGCCGACGCGGTCTACGACACGATCGACGGCCTGCTGCGCACCGACGCCTACCGCCCGCGCGCGCTGTTCGAGCGGTTCCGGATCGAGGTCCTCTGCACGACGGACGCGGCCAGCGATCCGCTGACGTACCACCAGCAGATCCGCGACTCGGGCTGGAAGGGCGTCGTCCGGCCGACCTTCCGCCCCGACCTGGCGATCAACATCCTCCACCCCGACTGGTCGAAGGAGCTCGATCGGCTCGCCGCGCTCACCGGCCGTGCCATCGGCGACTACCGCGCGTACGTCGCCGCGCTCGAGGCGCGCCGCGCCTTCTTCCGCGGCATGGGGGCGACCGCGACCGATCACGCCGCGCTGACGCCGTACACGGCGCGCCTCTCCGACCACGACGCCGGGGCGATCTTCGCGCGCGCGCGGGCCGGCGAAGCCACGCCCGCCGATCTCCACGCCTTCACGGGGCACATGCTGATGGAGATGGCGCGGATGAGCGTCGAGGACGGGCTCGTCATGCAGCTCCACCCGGGCTCGCTGCGCAACCACAACCCGCTCGTCGCCGATCGGTTCGGGCCGGATCGCGGCTGCGACATCCCGATCGCCACCGAGTACACGAAGAACCTGCAGCCGCTGCTCAACGCCTACGGCAACGACCCGCGCTTCCGGCTCGTGATCTTCACGCTGGACGAGTCGACGTACGCGCGCGAGCTCGCGCCGCTGGCGGGCCACTACCCTGCCCTGCGCCTGGGTCCGCCGTGGTGGTTCCACGACAGCATCGAGGGCATGGAGCGCTTCCGCCACGCCGTCACCGAGACCGCCGGCTTCTACAACACGGCCGGCTTCAACGACGACACGCGCGCGTTCCCATCGATTCCGGCGCGCCACGACCTGTGCCGTCGCGTCGACGCGAACTTCCTCGCCGGGCTCGTCGCGCGCCACATCCTCGAGCTCGACGAGGCCCGCGAGCTGATCGTGGATCTCAGCTACGGCCTGGCCAAGGCGACGTATCGCCTGCCGTAGCCGCCGACAACACGTTCGCGCTCACTTGGCGCCGGCGATCCGCTCGGCCAGGCGGCGCGGACCGCCGTCCTTGTCCTTCACGCCGGCACCCTTGACCACGCCCGCGGCGACGTCGCCGCCGATGTAGTCCATCGCCTTGAGCGTGAACCAGCGGCAGTCCTCGTCCTCGGTCGTGAAGCGCTGGGCCAGCAGCGGCACCGCCTCCTGGGCCTGCAGGCGCCCGAGCGCCTCGATGAGCATCGAGCGGCGGTTCTCGTCGGTCTCCTGCGGGATCAGCTGCAGCAGCACGCCCGGGGCGTCGGGCGCCCCCGACAACCCCAGCTGGTAGACCGCGCCGTCCTTGCGCTGCGGTCCCGGGACCTTGACCTGATCGATCAGCGCGCTCACGCCCGCCGCGGGCGGCGCCTTGAAGTGCGACCGGTTCAGGCGCGCGAGCGCCTCCTGCGCGCCCTCGACGATCAGATGGGCCAGGCCCGACCCCGCTTCGTCCTTGCGGCCCATCCCGGCGTTGTAACCGCCGTTGTAGTTGTGGAGGCGCATCCGCACGGCCTGCGGCGCGCCGCCGCCCTTCTTCAGCGCGAACTCGACGTCCATGTAGCCGTAGAACAGCGTCGCCCCGTAGGGGATCTGCTTGCTCTCCAGGTACACGTCCTTGATCGTGCCGCCGACCTCCCAGGCCTCGGCGCCGGACGGCTTGAAGCCCATGGCGGTGGCCTCTTCGCGCAGCGCCGTCGCGAACAGCGCCCCGAGGTCGAGCGCCTTGTCGAGGTTGTACTCGGGTCCGCGGGTCATGAAGTTGGTGGCGCCGCGCCGGACGATCTTCGCGTTGCGGTCGAACCCGGACGCGATCGTGCCGACGGAAACCGCCACCGATCCGTCCACGAGCGGCGCCGCGATCCGGTTCACGTCGTCACGTCCCTCCGTCAGCGCCAGCTCCTTGATCGTACCGATCGCCAGCGCGGTGGCGGATGCCAGCGCAAGGAAACCCAGGCACACCCATCCCGTCCTCGTGGGGCCGCTCATGTTCCCTCCAGTCGGTTCGGCCGCGGGCTCGCGGCGCGCAGTCGCTAGTCCCAGGCCAGAGTAGCGCCGGCCTGGTATTCCGTGACCCGGGTCTCGAAGAAATTCTTCTCTTTCGAGAGGTCGGTGGCCTGCGACATCCACGGGAAGGGGTTCTCCCGCTGATACCGCTTCGGCAGGCCGAGCCGCTCGAGCCGCCGATCGGCGACGTACTCGACGTAGGCGGCGAACTGCGCCGCGTTGAGGCCGAGGACGCCGTCCGGGCAGGCCTCGTGAGCATAGGCCTGTTCGAGCACGACGGCACGCTGGATCAGCGTGTCGATCTCCGCCTTGAACTCGGGCGTCCAGACGCCCGGGTTCTCCTGGCCGATGGTGGCAATCAGGTCGCAGCCGAAGGCCAGGTGGAGGCTCTCGTCGCGCATGATGTACTCGAACTGCTCCCCGAGGCCGACCATCTTGTTCTGCCGCCGCAGCGCGAGCATCATCGCGAAGCCGGCGTAGAAGAAGATGCCCTCCATGATCACGTAGAAGCCGACCAGGTCGCGCAGGAAGCGCTGGATGTTGGCGGTGCCGGTGGTCGTGAAGCCGGGCTCGAAGACCGTCCGCGTCAACTCGACGACGAAAGCGTCCTTGGCCGCGATCGACGGAATGCGGATGTACATGTTGTACACCTCGTCCGGATCGAGGCTCAGCGAATCGCAGCCGTAGATGAACGTGTCGGTGTGGATCGCCTCCTCGAACGCCTGGCGCAGCAGGTACTGGCGCGCCTCGGGGCTCGTCACGTGATGGTAGACGGCCAGCACGATGTTGTTCGCGGTGAGCGACTCGGCGGTCGAGAAGAACCCGAGGTTGTAGAGCACGAGGCGCCGCTCGGCGTCGGAGAGGACGCGCGTCGACTTCCACTGCTCGACGTCCTTCTGCATCGAGACTTCCTCGGGCACCCAGTTGTTGGCGATCGCGGCCTTGTAGTACTGGCGCGCCCACGGGTAGCGGATCGGCAGGATCTTGTTCGGGTCGGTCTTGACGCTGTTGATGATCATGGACGCTACTGGCAGGCTTCGCAGTCGGGATCGTCGATGCGGCAGAGCGGCTCGGCGGCGACCGCGGCCGGAGCGGCGGCCGGCGCCGGCGCCGGCGCCTCGGCGCCCGCCGGCGGCGTCGCGTACTCCCGCGTCTGCGTGAGGCCGAAGCGGCCCGCGTCGAGCGTCGACTTCTCGACCTGCGAGGCCGCCAGCGTGCGCAGGTAGTAGGTGGTCTTCAGACCCATCCGCCACGCCGCCTGGTAGACCTCGCTCAGCTTGCGGCCCGACGCCCCCTTCATGAACACCGTGTGCGCCTGGCTCTGGTCGATCCACTTGCCGCGCGCGGCCGTCGGCTGGAGCGCGGCGATCGGGTCGATCTCGAACGCCTCGCGGTACTTCTCCTTCAGGGCGTCGGGCACCCCGGCGATCATCCGCAGGTTGCCGTCGAAGTACTTCAGGTGGTCGAGCATGTCGGCGCTCCACAGGCCGAGCGCCTTGAGGTCGCGCACGAGGTGCGCGTTGACCACCGTGAACTCGCCGCTGATGTTCGCCTTGACGTAGATGTTGCGGTAGATCGGCTCGATGCAGGGATAGCAGCCGGCGATGTTCGCGATCGTCGCCGTCGGCGCGATCGCCATGGTGTTCGAGTTGCGCATCCCGTGCGCCCGCACGCTCGCGTAGACCGGGGCCCAGTCGAGGCGCCGGCCGCGCGGCACGTCGATCGGCGTGCCGCGCTCTGCGTCGAGCAGCGCGAGCGTGTCGTACGGGAAGATCCCGCGATCCCACTTCGAGCCGGCATGGGACGCGTAGGCGCCGCGCTCGGCGGCGAGCCGCGACGACGCGAGGATCGCGTGGTAGGAGACGCGCTCCATCATGCGGTCCGAGAACTCGATCGCGTCCGGCGCGTCGAACGGCAGGTCGAGCTCGAAGAGCGCGTCCTGCAGGCCCATGATCCCGAGGCCGACCGGCCGGTGGCGCAGGTTCGACGTGCGCGCCTCGGGCGTCGGGTAGAAGTTCACGTCGATGACGTTGTCGAGCATCCGCATCGCGAGCTCGACGGTCTCGCCGAGCGCCGTCTCGTCGAGCCGCCCGCCGGCGACGTGCCGCGCGAGGTTCACCGAGCCGAGGTTGCAGACCGCGGTCTCCTCGGCGCTCGTGTTGAGCGTGATCTCGGTGCACAGGTTCGAGCTGTGCACGACGCCGGCGTGGTCCTGCGGCGAGCGCACGTTGCAGGGATCCTTGAACGTGATCCACGGGTGCCCGGTCTCGAAGAGCCTCGTCAGCATCTTGCGCCACAGCGCCGAGGCCTGGACGGTGCGGTGCAGGTGCAGTTCGCCGCGCGCGGCGCGCGCCTCGGCGGCGCGGTAGCGCTCGGCGAAGTCGCGCCCGTAGGTT
>JAICEP010000657.1 GCA_025924095.1 Sorangium sp. | reverse complement strand
TCCGAGGCGTCGGCGAAGGCGACCGCCGACGAGGCGTCCGCCGCGGAAGGCGACGCGCTCTCGTCCTCCGAGCCGGCGAACGACGCCGCGCCGATCGCCAGCGCCTGAGCGCCGGCGCCTCGCGAACGCGACGAGGAAGGGCGCGGGGGCCCTCAAGCCTCCGCGCCTCTCCGCGCCCGCTCCCCTCCGGCGCTCTCTCCTCGATCTCGACCCGCCGGCCGCGCTCGGCGGGCTACCGGTTGCGGCTCGACTCCTCGATGAGCTCGACCTTGTAGCCGTCCGGATCCTCGACGAACGCGATCACCGTCTTGCCGTGCTTCATCGGGCCCGGCTCGCGCGTGATCTTCCCGCCCGCCGCGCGGATGCGGTCGCAGGCCGCGCGGATGTCGTCCACCCCGAGCGCGATGTGCCCGTACGCCGTGCCGAGCTCGTATTTCTCCACGCCCCAGTTGTGCGTGAGCTCGAGCTCCGCGTGCTCCGGGTTCTTCCCGTAGCCGAGGAAGCACAGCGTGAACTTGCCCTCCGGGTAGTCCTGCCGCGACAGGAGCTGCATCCCGAGCACGTCCCTGTAGAAGCCGATCGAGCGCTCGAGATCGCCGACCCGCAGCATCGTGTGCAAGATCCTCATGCCGACTCCTTCTCCTCCGGCGTCCGCGCCAGCGCGGCGCTCAGCCGTACCGCACCGAGATGATCTCCATCTCCGTCTCGCCCGCCGGGCGGCGCACCGTGATCACGTCGCCCGCGCGCTTGCCGAGGAGCGATCGACCGACCGGCGAGCGCCAGCTGATGCGCCCGACCGCGCTGTCGATCTCGTCCTCGCCCACGATCTGGTAGGTGTGGCGCGCGCCGTCCTCGTCCTCGATCTCGACCTTCGCGCCGAAGAAGACCTTGTCGCCGCGCTGCTCCGACGGGTCGACCACCACGGCCTTCTCCAGCCGCTTGGTCAGGAAGTGCATCCGCCGGTCGATCTCGCGCAGCTTCTTCTTGCCGTAGATGTACTCGGCGTTCTCGGACCGGTCGCCCTGCGCCGCCGCTTCGGCGACCTCCTGGACGATGCGCGGCCGCTCCACGGAACGGAGCCGCGCGAGCTCCTCGGACAGCTTCCTCGCCCCGCCGGGCGTGATGTAAGCCGGGTCGGACATGGTTCGATCGCGACGGAGCCTACGCCGCGCCGCCCGCCAGATCCACCACCGTTGCGCCCGGTGCGGAGTCCCCAAAAACACCCCCGTCGGAGCCCCTGATCACCTTTGATTTCCACAAGATGGCCTCCCTGTCACGGACGGTTGTTGACGCGGCGCGGCGGCATGCTACGCGAATGAAGAACTGTGCCGCAGCTGCGCGGAAGACCGGGAAGGGAACCGGCTGCCAGCGCCCCTCGCCGCGGCAACGAGGAGGTCTCCCATGTCGAATGCCCAAACCCACCAGAACCGCTACAAGGCTGACCTCCGCGAGATCCGCTTCCTCCTGTTCGAGCAATTCCGCCTGGACGAGCTGCTCGGCAGCGCGCCGTACGACGCGTGGGGGCGCGACGAGGTCTCGATGGTCGTCGACGAGGCGTACAAGTTCGCGTGCGAGGTCTTCGGCCCGCTGAACGCGGTCGGCGATCGGGTCGGCTGTCGCATCGAGGCGGGGCAGGTCAAGACCCCGCCGGGGTTCAAGGGGGCGTGGGACAAGCTGTACGAGGCCGGGTGGAAGTCGGTCTCCGTCTCGCCCGCCTACGACGGCCAGGGCGGCCCCTTCACGCTCTACACGGTGGTCGAGGAGTTCCTCTGCGGCGCGAACGCGGCGCTCAACATGTACCCCGGGCTGACGTACGGCGCGGCGGAGCTGATCGAGCACTTCGGGACGCCGCGGCAGCGCGACATCTACCTGAAGCGGATGTACGGCGGGCAGTGGAGCGGGACGATGTGCCTGACCGAGCCCCAGGCGGGCTCGGACGTCGGCTCGTCGCGGACGACCGCGGTGAAGCAGAAGGACGGCAAGTACCTCATCCGCGGCACGAAGATCTTCATCTCCGGCGGCGACCAGGATCTCACCGAGAACGTCGTGCACCTCGTGCTCGCCCGCGCCGAGGGCGCTCCGCCGGGCACGAAGGGGCTCAGCCTGTTCGTCGTGCCGAAGCTCCGGGTGGACGACGACGGCGCGCTCGGCGAGCCGAACGACGTCCTCGTCGGCAACATCGAGCACAAGATGGGCATCAACGGGTCGTCGACGTGCGTGCTCAACTTCGGCGAGAACGACGCCTGCCTCGGGGAGCTCGTCGGCACCGTCGAGCACCAGGGCATGCCGCAGATGTTCCGGATGATGAACGGCGCGCGCATCTCGGTCGGCCTGCAGGGCGTGTCGGTCGCGTCGTCGGCGTACCTGAACGCGCTCGAGTACGCGAAGGACCGCAAGCAGGGCTCGTCGATCCTCCAGTGGAAGGACGCGACCGCGCCGCGCGTGCCGATCGTCGAGCACCCGGACGTGCGGCGGATGCTGCTCGACATGAAGAGCCGCGTGGAGGGCATCCGCGCGCTCATCATCAAGCTCGCGCGCCACCAGGACGCGGTCGCCGTCTACCAGGGCAAGGACGACCGCGCGGCCGCGTACAACCAGGGCCAGGTCGACCTGCTCGTGCCGCTCGTGAAGGCCTACGCGTCCGATCAGGCGTTCCGCGTCTGCGAGACGGCGATCCAGACCTTCGGCGGCGCCGGGTACACGAAGGACTACCCGGTCGAGCAGTACTGCCGCGACGCGAAGGTCTTCTCGATCTACGAGGGCACGAACCACATCCAGGCGATGGACCTCGTCGGGCGCAAGCTCGGCCAGGCCGGCGGGGTCAACCTGCAGGCCTTCCTGAACGACGTGGCCGAGTTCGTGAAGGCGAACGACAAGCACCCCGTCCTCGCCGCGAGCGTCAAGGAGCTGCGCGAGGCGCACGAGGCCGTCGCCGGCTCCGCGATGCGGCTGCTCTCGTGGTTCCAGATGGGCAAGATGCCGATGGTGCCGCTCTCGGCGAACCGCTTCCTCGAGATGATGAGCGAGCTCGCGATCGGCTGGCTCCTGCTCGACGGCGCGGTCATCGCGCTCAAGGCGCTGGAGGCCCTGCCGCCGGGCGACGCCGGCGCGAAGGACCGCGCCTTCTACGAGGGCAAGAAGCACGCGGCCCTCTACTTCGCGGCCAACGTGCTGCCGCACGCGAAGTTCTCCGCCGAGCTCCTCGGCCGCGAGGACTCGTCCGCCCTCGACATCCCTGTCGACGCGTTCGCGACCGTCTGATCTCCCTCCTCCCGGTCGAGGCGCTCGCGACCGTCTGACGTCCCTCCCCGCGCCGAGCCCGCCTCCGGGCGGGGTCTCGGCCGCGTGGGGCGGGTTCACTCACTCCGGGACCGTGAGCCGCTCCGCCAGGTTCCGGACGGGCACCGGCATCGTCGGGTCGCGCGACACGGCCATGATGTCGGCGCGGAGCGCGCGCACCTCCGTCAACCGGAGCCACGAGAGCGCGAGCCGCGTCATGCTCGGCAGGCCCCTCGCGAGCACCGTACGGACGACGTCGGCGGCGGGGAACGAGAAGGCCACCTCCTCGGGAGGCAAGCCCGCGGCCTTCGCTGCCGCCTCGATGCTCGCGTCGAAGTCGTCCCGCTTCGACTCCAGCACCTCGAAGTAGGCGCGCCCGCGCTCGGGCGCCAGGGCCTGAGCCGCCCCGCCGCCCTCGGGCGCGAAGACCCAGGTCGCCGAGCTGTCGAGCCCCACCCGCGCGCCCGACTCGAGCGTGACGAGCGGCAGGAAACGACCGCCTTCGAGCGGCTCCCCGCCGCCGGCCTCGAGCAGCTCGCGCACGAGGTCCTTCAGGTTCGCGCTCATGGGCCGATGTTCGCACGGAAACCCCGGCGGTGGGCAATTCGGCAGACACAGATACGCCCCCTTCCGGGCGCGCGGCCGCGCTTCCCGCCCCCGACGCGCGCGGCGGTGACAATTCGCGGCGACTGCGGCGTAACGACGAGAAACGACGAGGAACAACCGTGGAGAACGCGCCGAGCGGACGCGCCATGTCGCTTTGCTTGGAAAACACGTCGGGTTGGCCGGAATAAGAATAGTATGGGGATTCAATTCAAAGTTGATGCACTGGTACTGCTGGGGTTCATTTCGGCTGCCGCGGCGATGAGCAGCGGTTGCGCGTTCGGGGGCGACTCCGTGGACATGCAGGTCCAGGATCGCTCGTCGGAAGATGCCTGCGTCCCGAGCAAGAACAAGAACAAGGTCGATTCGTCGTGCGGGCTGTGGGTCTCGAGCACGGGGAACGACGGCAACGCGGGGACCTCGGGGGCGCCCCTGCGGACGATCTCGAAGGCGCTCCAGCTCGTCTGGCACCAGGGAAAGCGCGTCTATGTCTGCGCCCAGGAGTTCGATGAGCCGCTGCTCGTGCCCGGAGGACACACGATCTTCGGTGGGCTCGATTGCCGCGACAACTGGCGCTGGATAGGCGACAAGAAGAGGACCACGCTCACCGCTCCTGAGGGCGAGACGCCGCTCAAATTCCACGGCGGCAGCGGCGTGGCGGTGATCGAGGACATCCACGTCATCGCGCGCTCGATCCTGCCGACCCACACCGAGCTGGCCGGCCGCTCGTCGATCGCCGCGAACACCTCGGGGATCGGGGTCGACTTCAACCGGTGCATCCTCGAGGCGGGCGACG
>JAICEP010000656.1 GCA_025924095.1 Sorangium sp. | reverse complement strand
GTCCCGAGCTCCTACGACTCGCTGGTCGCCAAGGTGATCGCGCACGGCGCGAACCGGGCCGAGGCGATCGCCAGGCTCCGGTGCGCGCTCGACGAGTTCATCATCGGCGGCATCCGCACGAACATCCCGCTGCACCAGGCGCTGCTGCGCGATCCCGACGTCATCGCGGGCAACATCTCGACCCACACGATCGAGCGCGTCGTCTCGCAGGGCTTCTGACCGCGACGCGCCCGCGCTCGCCTTGCCGGCGCGGCGAACGTGGCGAACGCGGCGAATGCGCAACCGATGCGCGTTCGCGTCGGCGAGCGCAGCGCGGCGCGATGAATGTTGCCCGAGAGACAGGTCGGCGGCACCGCCCGGTGCTACTTTACGTCCCTCTCGGGATCGGGCGAGCGCGCCCTCGCCGGGCGAGCAAACCCCTTGAAATAGAAAGCATTTGCCGCGGGTATGGAAGCGAACGCTGGAGTGCAGGGTGACTTCTCTGCGTGGGTGCAGGCCACCTCCGATGCTTCCGAGCTCGAGCTCGGAATCCCTGGTTTCGGTTACGCCGACCTCTTCGACCCTGCGAAGCTCGCCGAGCTGACGGAGCGCTTCGAGGAGTATTTCCATGCGTCGGACGAGGGCGCCTTCGCGCGCTTCGACGCGTACCGGTCCGCCCTGCGCGCGGAGCCGGCGGGGGCTTCCGGCGCCGGGGGCGGCGACGCGGTCCGGACCGCGCTCACCCCGGAGCAGGTCTCCGAGGCGCTGCTCGCGGCGGCGCCGTACGTCGGCCGCTTCGTGGCCACGCTCTTCCGCGTCGAGCGGGAGACCCAGGCGCAGATCGACGCGACCCTCGAGCGCGGCGCGCTCTGGGACTTCAAGCGCGAGTTCTCCAAGAAGCGGCTGTTCAAGCCGAACCCGGGGAAGGCGTGGCAGGGCACGCACGTCGAGGCGGCGCACGCGGCGCGGCGGTCGCTCGTGGCCATGGGCGCGCCGGCGAGCGCGCTCGACAGCGGCTCCGCCGCCGAGGAGCTCGCGATCGCGCGCGCGGTGCTCGCGCTGATCGAGGTCGACGAGATCGCGCGCAAGGCCGCCAAGGCCGGCGGCGCGAAGTGGACGGACGAGCTCCGCGGGCGGGCGTCGAAGGCGCGCGCGGCGCTGCGGGAGGACCCGGCGCTCGCGGAGCGCGTGGCGCAGGCGGTCTCGGTCGCGGGCGCGGAGCCGACGGAGGCCGAGGACGCGGCGGTCGTCTCGTTCGCGCTCGACGCCGTCGAGGCGTGGCTCGCGGCGCGCCGCGCGGACGAGCACGATCCGGCGCGGCGCTGGCCGACGCTCAAGGCGCCGCGCACGCTCGACTACCAGGCGCTCGTCCAGCTGCACAAGAAGGGCGCGGGCGACGGCCCGGGCTCGGCCGAGCTCCTCGTCGGGCCGGAGCACGAGCGGAGGGATCGCGACGGCTTCGCGCTGACCGACCGTCGGGCGGGGCCCCGCGAGGTCGAGAGCCAGGTCGACTACTGCCTCCTCTGCCACGATCGCGACAAGGACTCGTGCTCGAAGGGCCTGCGCGACAACAAGACGGGCGCGATCAAGTCGAACCCGCTCGGCGTCGAGCTCCACGGCTGCCCGCTCGAAGAGAAGATCAGCGAGATGCACACGATGCGCGGGCGGGGCGAGTCGATCGCCGCGCTCGCGCTCGTCTGCATCGACAACCCGATGTGCCCCGGCACCGGGCACCGCATCTGCAACGACTGCATGAAGGCGTGCGTCTTCCAGAAGCAGGATCCGGTGGACATCCCGCAGATCGAGACCGCGGCGCTCACGGACGTGCTGTCGCTCCCGTGGGGCCTCGAGATCTACGGGCTGCTCACGCGGTGGAACCCGCTCGACGCGCTGCGGCCGCACGCGCTCCCGTACAACGGCAAGAACGTGCTCGTCGTGGGCCTCGGCCCGGCCGGCTACACCCTGTCGCACCACCTCACCCGGCAGGGCTTCGCGTGCGTGTCGATCGACGGGCTGAAGATCGAGCCGCTGCCGGTCGAGCTCACGGGCGACGAGACGCGCCCGCCGCGGCCGGTCAGGGATTTCAAGCGGCTCTACACCGAGCTCGACGAGCGCGTCCTCCTCGGCTTCGGCGGGGTGAGCGAGTACGGGATCACGGTGCGGTGGGACAAGAACTTCCTCACCGTCCTCTACGTCACGCTCGCCCGGCAGCGCCTGCTCCGGATCCACGGCGGCGTGCGGTTCGGCGGCACGATCGATCTCGACGACGCCTTCCGGCTCGGGTTCCACCACGTCGCGATCGCGGCGGGCGCGGGGCGGCCGACGATCATCCCGCTCAAGAACAACCTCGCGCGCGGCATCCGCAAGGCCTCGGACTTCCTGATGGCGCTCCAGCTGGCCGGCGCCTACAAGCGCTCGGCGCTCGCGAACCTGCAGGTGCGGCTGCCCGCGGTGGTGATCGGCGGCGGCCTCACGGCGATCGACACCGCGACGGAGCTCGCGGCCTACTACATCGTGCAGGCCGAGAAGACGGCCGACCGGCTCGACGCGCTCGTCGCGGAGCGCGGCGAGGCCTCGGTCCTCGCGATGTTCGACGAGGAGGAGCGGGATTTCCTTGTCGAGCAGCGGCGCCACGCCGAGGAGATCCGCGACGAGCGCGCCCGCGCCGCGCGCGAGGGGCGTCCGCCGCGGTTCCAGGGGCTGATCGACGCGTGGGGCGGCGTCTCGCTGGTCTACCGGAAGCGGCTCATCGACTCGCCGGCCTACCGGCTGAACCACGAGGAGGTCGCCAAGTCGCTCGAGGAGGGCATCCGTTACGTCGAGAACCTCGCCCCGATCGAGGCGGTGCTCGACGAGCGCGGGTGCGTGTCCTCGCTCGTGTTCGATCGCCAGGAGGTCGTGGACGGCAAGTGGCGGAGCGCGGGGCAGGCGGTCTCGATCCCTGCCCGCACCGTGTGCGTGGCGGCCGGGACGAGCCCCAACGTCACCTACGAGAAGGAGCGCCCGGGCTCGTTCGTGTTCGACAAGTGGCGGCAGTTCTTCCAGCCGCACCGCGCGTACGTCGACGAGGGCGGCGCGCTCAAGGTCGAGCCGGCCAAGCCGAGGGAGGGCTTCTTCACGAGCTACAACGACGGCGAGCACGCGGTGAGCTTCTACGGCGACAACCACCCGCACTACGCGGGGAGCGTCGTGAAGGCGATGGCGAGCGCGAAGGACGCGTACCCGTCCGTCGTCGCGCTGTTCCGGCGCGACATCGCGCGGCTCGGCGAGGAGCCGCAGGCGGCGCGCGACGCGCGGCGGCGCGACCTGTTCGCCCGCCTCGATCACGATCTCGTCGCGGTGGTCGAGCGCGTCGAGCGGCTGACCCCGACGATCGTCGAGGTGGTCGTGCGCGCGCCCGCGGCGGCGCGCAAGTTCGAGCCCGGGCAGTTCTACCGGCTGCAGAACTACGAGGTGAGCTCGCCGGTGGTCCGCGGCACGCGGCTCGCGATGGAGGGGCTCGCGCTCACGGGCGCGTGGGTCGACAAGGAGAAGGGGCTGCTCTCGCTCATCGCGCTCGAGATGGGCGCCTCGTCCCGGCTGCTCGCCGCGCTGCGCCCGGGCGAGGAGGTCGTCGTGATGGGGCCGACCGGGACGCCGACGGACATCCCCGAGGGGGAGACGGTGCTGCTCGCCGGCGGCGGGCTCGGCAACGCCGTGCTGTTCTCGATCGCGAAGGCGCTGAAGGCGCGCGGCGACCGCGTGATCTACTTCGCCGGCTACCGGCGGGGCGAGGATCTCTTCAAGCAGGACGACATCGAGGTGGCGACCGATCAGGTCGTCTGGTGCACGGACAGCGGCGCGGAGATCGCCCCGCGGCGCGCGATGGACCGTCATTTCCGCGGCAACATCGTCCAGGCGATGCGGGCCTACGCGGAGCGCCAGCTCGGCGGCGAGCTGGCGAGCCTCTCGGAGGTCCGGCGCATCATCGCGATCGGCTCGGACAAGATGATGAACGCCGTGCGCGAGGCGCGGCACGGCGTGCTGGCGCCGCACCTGGATCCGACGCACGTCGGCATCGCGAGCATCAACTCGCCGATGCAGTGCATGATGAAGGAGGTCTGCGCGCAGTGCCTCCAGCGCCACGTGGATCCGGAGACGGGCAAGGAGACGGTGGTCTTCTCGTGCTTCAACCAGGACCAGCTCATCGACCACGTCGACTTCAAGAACCTCGCCGCGAGGCTCCGGGCCAACACGGTGCAGGAGAAGCTGTCGAACGCCTGGCTCGATCACCTCCTGGCCGAGCGCCCTGCGCTCCGGCACGTGTGACGTGGCCCGGGCGCCCCGGCGATCCGGGGCGCCCCCTGAGCTGCGGCGCGCGAGCAGTCGCCTGTGGGCAGCTTGATCTTCGGTTCCTTGGGGTGGCGCCGGTAGAGCAGGATCGTCCGGCCGAGGGTCTGCGCCACCTCGGCGCGGAGCCGCTCGGAGAGGGAGCCGGCGACCTCGCCCTGATCGTCCGGGCACTCGGTGCCCAGGCGTACCTTCACGAGCTCGTGCCGCTCCAGGGCTGCGTCGACGGCCGCGACGACCCCGTCGGTCAGCCCGGCCTTGCCGAGCTGCACGATCGGGTCGAGGTGATGCGCCAGCGCCCGGAGATGGCGGCGCTGTTTTCCTGTGAGATCCAAAGCGTTCGGCCTTTCTTGAGTCGCTCGCGCGAGGCGG
>JAICEP010000655.1 GCA_025924095.1 Sorangium sp. | reverse complement strand
TCCAGGCGCCGATGCGAAGCCGATGGCCCCCGAGGCGTGATGTTCGGCGACGCGAAGATCGCCGCCCGCCGCCGAGGAGGTGAGCCAGCCCGCGGCGGGCTCAGGACCTGCGGTTCACAGCGGGCGCTGCGCCGCGAGCGACTCGAGCCACGCCGCGCACGCGACGTCGTCTGCGGGCGGCTGCACGCCCTTCAGGAGATACCACGCCTCCCGGTGCTGCGCGCGGGCGCCCGGCTCCACGCGCTGCAGCGGGCCGAGCGACTCCACCTCGAGCATGTCCTGGTTCGTGAAGGCCTCGAAATTGACCCCCATGTCCGGGTAGGTCGCGCCCTCGACGAACGGGAACCGCTTCAGGAACACGTTCCCGTGGTTCGCGTACGCCGCGTAGCCCTGGCTCACGAGCATACCCACCTTCTGCGGGGCCTCGCCGGCGACCTGCCGCAGGCGGAGCACGCGCTTGCCCCAGGTCCACCGGGGATCGGTCATGTCGACGTAGGGCCACAGCACGAGCGGCCGCGCCGGCAAGAGGCGGTCGGGGTGCGGGAAGAACGGCGCGTGAGGGAACAGGCACTCACCACCGCCCGCCATCACGGTGAGCGACCAGGGCGTGAGCTCGACCGCATAGGCGCCGTGGTTCTCGATCGCATGATCGAGGACGAACCTGCCCGCCGCGGCGTCCGCCGTGATGCGGATCTCCTTCTGCATCCCGTACCTGTCCGGGGCGGAGCGGAACACGTGCGCGCCGTTCTCCTCCCGATACTCCACCGGATCGTTGTCGGGCTGCAGCGTCCGCTGCTCGTCCTCCGGGCCGATCCAGAGCCGGTGGCCACCGTAGAACCTGTACCTGGTCCCGCCCGTCGCGCCCTGATCTTCGGGGATCTCGGACAGCTCGTTCGGACCGCCGATGACGCCGTACCGCATGATCCGCGGGCCGATGTCGAGCGTGACGACGAGCTCCGTGTCGCCACAGACGAGGCGCGCGGCGCGCTTCCAACCGCCGTAGGGGATGATCTCCATGAGGGAGGTCTCGTACCGCAGAACCCGAGCGCTGTTCAACCCCGACAGCCGGGCGAGCTCTTGGCGCAGGGCCTCCGGAAGGCCCGCGCGCGGCGCGCTCGGAGCCCGCGCGGCCCCGCAGCGGTTCGCCCGCTCAGGGCCGGTCGCCGGCGAAGCGCTCCGGTGGGGCGAAGTCGGCCGGACGGCCGCCGAGGCCGACCGCGATGGCGCGCTCCCAGTAGCGGCCGCCGAGGCCGAGCGCGAAGTCCTGCAGCGACGGCAGCGCGTGCGCGCGGCTCGATGCGGCGGCGACGGCGCGGAGCAGCGGCACGGCGAGGAGCGAGCTCTGCCGCGGCACCGCGAGCCGCTCGGCGAGCTCCTCGCCCAGGACGGCGCGGGATACGCAGCAGAAGATGGCCATGATCCGCTCGGCGCGCCGGCGCTCGCCGTCGCTCCGCGCGCTGCGGATGCTGTGGGTGACCAGCGCGTCGACGAGCAGGCGCGAGTCGTTGTCCGGCGCGCCCTGCGTGGCGAAGATCATCTCGGCCAGGCGCCTCGCCCCGGCGCACGACCCCGGGATGAGCTCCGGCTCGACGCCGATGACGTAGGCCACGTAGCGCCAGAGATGGACGAGATCCTCTTTCTGGTCGGGCGGGATGTGGTAGCCGAGCTTGTCGAAGCCGTCGAGCACCGCGACCGAGAAGAGCAGCGCTGTCGCGACCATGTCGTGCTGGTTGATCGGCTCGCCCCAGAGCGAGGTCTGCCACCGGCCGCTCGCGCGGATGAGGCGCCGCACCTGGGCGTGCATGATGCGCACCTTCACGGTGATCGCGAAGCCCTCGCCGGCGCGACGCATGCCGTTCGCCTGGCTCACGGCGTAAACGAACCGGCTCGTCTCGCCGAGGCGACGCCCGGCCTGCTCGCGGAGCCTCCCCGAGAAGACGAGCGGCTTGTTCCCGCCGGGCGAGGCGTACCCGAGGAGGAGCGCCTGCATCGCGAGCAGGACCCCCCCGAGCACGCCCGTGCGCAGGAACGCCGTCCCGCCGCGGTTCACCGCCTCCCAGTCCACCCAGAGGGGCACGTGGTCGACCGCCGCGAAGAGCGCCCGCAGCTCGGCCGGGGCGTCTTTGGCGACGTTGTCGACGCCGCGCGCGAGGGCGGCCTCGAGGAGGCCAAAGCCCTGGCCCGAGGGCATCGACGCGAACGCCTCCACGACGGCGTCGGCCGCCGGATCGACGCGGAGCAGGAAGGGGGCGAGGCGATCGAGCTGGTCGCCGAAGCGACGGCGGGCATCTGCGGTGTCCTGGAACCGAGCAGGGATCGTCGCGTTCTTCATGCGGTGATACGGAATCCCTTGGCACACCGACGGCGTTCCGCAAAGGCGAGCCCGTACGGCCGGCGCCGCCTTCCGGCGAGCACTTCCCTGGAGCCGTGAGCGGCGATGGGGTGCCAGCCCGGGCGCTGCCCCGCCCCACAGCGTCGCGGGTCGCCCAGCTCGGTAGTCGATGCTGCATGGTGGGAGAGCGCCATCCCCCTCGTGAGGTGAAGTGGAGAGGTGAATTCCACGACCGCGCGGTCAGCGCAGCGCGCTCTTGGGTCTCCACCGCCGTGAGGCTCTGCCGCGCTCAGGTCTCCGTCCGGCGCGGCGCCTCGATCTGCCCGGTGCCGCGGCGGATCACCTCGGCGATGTCGTGCGCCTTGCGCTGCGCCAGGCAGAACCTGAGACCCTCCCGCAGGCTGCGCATCGGGTTCAGCTCATCGAACGAGACGCCGAGGGCGACGAGCGTCGCTGCGACGTGACCGCCCAGCCCGGTGAGGACGCAGCGCGCGCCGAGGAGCTGCACCGCCTGGGCGAGCTTGACGAGGTGCAGGGCGGTCATCGAGTCGATGACCGTGACGCCGGTGAGGTCGAGGATCACCCACTCGACGTCGCTGTCGTCCGCCACGCGCGCGAGCAGCCGCTCGGTCACCTCGACGGCCCGCACCGAGTCGAACAGCCCGACGAGCGGCAGCGTGAGGATGCCGTGCCAGATGTCGATGATCGGCACCGAGAGCTCCCGGATGGCGCTGTCCTGGCGCTGGATGGTCTCCAGCTGGCTCTCGAGCTCCCGCTTGGAGGCAGCGAGCGCGCTGAGCGCCTGCTCGCTCTGCTGCGCCGTCGCGGAGAGCTCGGAGAGAAAGACCCTCAGCGCCTCCTCGACCACCCCGAAGGCGTCCTGCTCGACAGCCTCGATCTGCTTCAAGGCGAGCTCGATCTCTCCCGTCGATGCGAGCGCGACCGCGTCGATGACGCGTTGCATCCGACGCTCCTCGAAAGAGATCATGTTCTCGGATTCTTGCATGGGCTCCTGTGCGCTCAGCAGGGGTTGACCGGGAGGCCTCGGTGCTCCTTCGCGGTGTCGAGGCGCGGTGTCGCCCTGAACGGCGGCCGGCGCGCCCGGACGCGCGCGTGGCGGCCTGACCGCGTGCACCAGGCCGCACAACTACACCTGTTTAGATATCCTACCTGACGGCCCGCCTTGGAATCTGCTTTCGACCCAGGACAGACAAATAGCCCATCCTCGTCACGGCTGGAAGGAACCTGCTCGCGGGATCGGCCGAGCCGCGGCTCACCTCCGTGGGTCGGCCCACGAACGGGCGAGCTCATCGTTCTTCGAGCGCTCCTCGGAGGCGGGCGGACAAGGGGGGTGGCTCGCGCTCAATCGACCGTGCGAGCGCAGCGGAACCCTGTCGAGACGTCGCCCGCCTCGCGGTCGTACGCGAGGCGGAAGGTCGACTTCGCGTTGCTCGCCGAGAAGTCCCACGATCCGCCGCGGAGCACGCCCTTGCTGCCGGTCGCCGGCACGCGGGGATCGGTCTGGGCGCCCTTCGTGTAGACGCCTGGATCCCAGCCGTCGGCCACCCACTCCCAGACGTTGCCCGCCATGTCGAGCGCGCCCGACGGGCTCGCCCCGGCCTGCGCCGAGCCGACCTCCTGGGTGCCTTTGCCGCGCGCGCCGCAGCCGTGTCCCGAAGACCGCGACACGATCGCGTGCGCGCACCCCGGCGGCTCGTTGCCCCACGGGTACTCGCGGCCGTCGGTGCCGCGAGCGGCGTACTCCCATTCGGCCTCGGTCGGGAGCCGCTTGCCGACGAAGGCGCAGTACGCGGCCGCCTGCGCCTGATCGACGCACGAGATCGGGTGCTGCGGCTTCGCGGGATCCCCCGCGGTGCAGAGCGCGCCGCGCTGCTCGACGTCCGCGTCGGTCGCGCGGGGGCCGTGCAGGCCGCTCGGCGTGCACCGGCCCGCCTCGACGCAGCGCTTGTAGGCGGCGACCGTGACCTCGGTGCGATCGAGGTCGAACGCGCGGGTCAGCGTCACCTCGTGGGGCGGCCGCTCGGATTTGCCGCCCTTTGCGCTGCCCATCGTGAACCGACCCGCGAGCACCCGGACCATGTCCGGCGGCGGCGCCTTCACCGGCGGCGCGGCCAGGCCGCCGCGCGCGCGCGCCGGCGGCGCGTCGTCGGGGGCGCGGTGCTGGAAGAACGCGACGGCGCCCGCGCCGGCAGCGGCGGCCAGCGCGGCCGCCGAGACGACCGCGGGCAGCGGGCCGCGCCCCCGCGCGGCCCCGGCGGCCGCGGGCGCGGCGGGCGGGGATCCCGGAGGCGGCGGCCCCGGCGGCCCCGGCGGCGCCGCGCTCGCGGTGAGGCCGCGCAT
>JAICEP010000654.1 GCA_025924095.1 Sorangium sp. | reverse complement strand
CGACGCCGAGCTGCTGAAACAGCGTCAGGTTGTCCTCGATATGCCAGTTGTCCGTGATACGGCCGTTCTGCACGCGCAGGATGTCGGTGGCGATGAAGTCCACGGCCTGTCCGGCGCCCTTCCTGTCGCCGAAGGTGCCGGTGAAGTGGCCCCGGAAGCGCAGGTGCGCCACCACGCGATCGCCGGCGACGATCAGCTGCTCCACCTCGCAGCGCAGGTCCGGCACCGCGGCGCGGAAGCTCTTCGACGCGAACGCCGGGCCGGACGGGCCCTGCGGCCGCCCCTTGGGCAAGGTGCGGTCGGTGAAGGTCGGCGCGATCGCCGCGTCGAGGTAGCTCGTGTCGCCGGTGCTCCAGAACGCGTAGAAGCGGCGCGCCGCGAGGATCTCCGCGTCAGCCTGCGCCCTGGGCCGGCTCGCGTCGACGACGATCGACCGCGGCGAGGGCAGGTCCTCCGCGCCGGCGCCCTGCACGTAGCAGGCGCTCGCGGCGGCGAAGAGCGAGAGGGAGAGGGCGCGGATCAACATGGTTTTTTTCATGACGTGTCTCCTCGGAACAACGAACATCGATCCCGGACAGCCGATCGGCGCGCACGGCGCGCATGGCGCACACACACCGACCGTCAGCGCTGGCCGCGCTGAAGCACGCAGCGCCCGGCACGGCGGGCCCGAGGCCCGAGGCCCCAGGCCGCCCCGGCGCGGCGACATGAACCACCTTGATCCTTTCCACGCTGGAGGAGAACGGCCGTGATCGCCGAATCAGCTTTTCGGAAAAGTTGAAGATCACCCCGGCGCGGGCTACCCTGCCCCGGCTTCGCTGCCCGGGACCCGCCGGGGGTGCGCGCGATGGTCGAGCTGGAGGACATGCAGCTGTTCGTGTGTGCCGTCGCGAGCGGCAGCCTGTCGGCGGCGGGGCGCGAGCTCGGGTTCTCGCCGGCGGTGGCCAGCAAGCGCATGACGCGGCTGGAGACGGCGCTCGGCGTGCGCCTGCTGCAGCGGAGCTCGCGGCGGCTCACGCTCACCGGCGAGGGCGCGACCTACCACGAGCGCTGCGTCGTCATCCTCGCCGACGTGAGCGAGGCCGAGCTCGCGATGGCCGCCGGCCAGGTCGAGGCGCGCGGCCTCCTGCACGTGTCGGCCCCGGTGGATCTCGGCCGCCAGTGGGTGGGGCCGGCCGCGGCCGACTTCGCGGCGGCGCACCCCGAGCTCAGCGTGCGCGTCAGCCTGTCGGACCGCGTGGTGGACCTGTTCGAGGCCGGCGTGGACGTGGCCGTGCGCATCGGCGCGCTGGCCGACTCGCGCCTCGTCTCGCGCCGGCTGGCCCGGAGCCGCCGCGTGGTCTGCGGCGCGCCGGCCTACCTGGCGCGGCGCGGGTGGCCGCGCACGCCCGCGGACCTCGACGCGCACGCGTGCATCGTGCTGCAGCGCCCGGGCATGCGCGCCCTCTCGTGGACCTTCCGCACCGAGCAGGGGCTCCACGCCATCCGCCCCTCCGGCCGGCTCGTGGCCGACAGCGGCGACCTGGTGCGCGACTGGGCCGTGGCCGGCCACGGGCTCGCCTTCAAGTCGATCTGGGATGTCGCCGCCGACATCGACGCCGGGCGCCTCGTCCCGCTGCTCACCGACCTGCCCGCGCCGGGCTCGGCCGTGAACGTCCTCTATCCGAGCCGGCGCTTCCTGCCCGCCAGGGCGCGGCTGTTCATCGACTTCCTCCAGCAGCGCTTCGCCGCGCACGAGGCCGCGGTGCTGGCCACAGCGACGCCGCGCGCGGAGCCGCCAGCCTCAGCGCCGCCGGCCCCGGGCCACCAGAGGCGCCGGGAGCGCGCCGGCTGACAGGTCTCCTCCCGCAGAGCCGCCTCTGATACCCTCCGCTCCCGATGAGCCGGCGAGAGCGTGAGCGGCTGCGCGCGTGGCAGACGGACGTGCTCGCATGCGCGCCGGGCAGCAGCGCCTCGGACGCCGCGCCACAGGGAGGAGCGCCATGTTTCCTGCGGCCCGTCAGGGCGATCCGATCACGCACGACCAGACCACCCCGTCCGGGGTGATCGGGCCTCCGGTCGCACCGGGCGCGAAGGGACCGGTCCTCATCGAAGGCATGCCGGCGGCGCACGTGAGCTGCTCCGTCGTGTGCTCCGGCGCCACATCGGCCGGGCCCGCGCATGCGCCGCCGCCCGCGCCCTCGCCGCCGGTCGTCAGCGGATCGGCGAGCGTGCTCGTCCACGACATGCCCGCAGCGCGGTGGGCGCCTTCGCCCGATACCGGCGCCTGCGGGGTGTTCCTGGGCGATCCCAGGCAGAGCGGCACCCGCACAGTGTTCATCGGAGACGGGGGAGCAGGGCTGAGCAGGGCGGAGAGAAAGGTGCTCCGAGCCCTCGCGATCGCCGGACGGACGCCCCCTCCCCTCGCCACGCCCCAGTCCGACGCCCTCGTCGACGCGGGAAGCGAGGGCGTGCCCCTCGTCGAGCGATGTCCGCTCGCCCCGGAGCCCAGCGATGCGTGACATCGCGAGCGCGCGCAGGCTCGCGGACCGGGTGGCGGCGCAGCTCGTCAGCGCCTCGGGCGGCGACCCCCTCCGCCTCTTCGTGCTCCTCGACGGCAGCCGCATCCACGCGCTCCCGGTCGTCCTGCACGAGCTCGAGGTCCCTCACACGAGCCTCTACCGCGGGAGCACGGGCGAGGACCTCTCGCACGTCGCGCCGTACCTCGCCCACCTCGCCCCGAGCGGCCCGCTCGTCTCGTGGCTCTGCATGGATCCTGCCGCCCTCGACGCCGCGCTCCTCGTCGTCGGCGGCGCCGCGCTGGAGGAGCTCAACACCCACCTGCGCCGCTTTCTCCTGGTCCGCGACTCGAACGGGAGGCTCAGTTATCTGAGGTTCTATGACCCGCGCGTGATCGGGCCGCTCATCGAGGCGAGCAACGCGGAGGAGCTCGATGGCCTCTTCGGCCCCGTGGACCATTTTTTCCTGCGAGACGCGAGCCTCCCGGAGGACTCCGACGCGCCTCCGCTGTGGGGCTTCGGCCGAGCGCGCCTCGGCGTAGCACGCGGCGAGGGAGGACGCCGCCGGCCCGGCGCGATGGCCCCCTTTGCCTTGCGTCCCGAGCACGAAGCCGCGTTCTCGCGAGCGATGCTCGCCCGGTACGATGCGCGCTGCGTGCGCTACCTCCGCATCCAGTTCCCGGGGCGGCTCGGCGCCCGGCGGGACGACGAGATACGAGCCTTCGTGCGCGAGGCGCGGGAGCTCGCGCCGTCGCTCGACCTCGTGAGCGGCCGCGACGTCACGACCCTGGCCGAGGTGCTGGTGCTCGCATCGCGCGAACAGGCCGTCGCCGCGCTCTCGCGATGTGCTCCGGGCAAGCGCTCGACGGGGCTCGTGACGCTGCGGGACCGGCTCGTCGCAGGAGCCGCGATGGTGTGAGCGCTCCTGCCGGAGCCGCGGCTGGCAGAGAGCACGGAGGGAGATGCGACGAGCGCGCTGCGACACGGCGGGCCTCCGTCGGCCTGCGCGCCGCCCGCGAGCGCCACCTTCCCACCGAAGGCTTCGTCGAATAGCCTTCATCATCATGAGCCGGCGAGAGCGCAAGGCGCAGGGGCATGTACGGCGTGGCGCGCGGGCGCGGATGGGCGCGGCGAGCGCAGGGGCCCCCGACGCCGCGGCGTTGCGGCGCCTCTTTGGCCAGGTCGTCCTCGCGTGCGTCTCGGGGATCTACGGCCTGGCCTGCAGCGGTTCGCCCCGGCATCACGTGCTGCCGTTCGACACGGTGAACGAGATGCGGCACCCGACCTCTTGCGATCTGGTATGCGGCGTCAGGGCCGACGACTGCAAGCTGTCGACCACCGACGGGGACAAGGTGAGCGTCCAGTGCAACGGGCGGCTCAAGCCCACGGAGCTTGCGGCGACGGCTACGACCTCGGCCTGCGAACCGATGTTGAAGCGACCTCGGGTCGTGTCTTGCTCCGAGGAGGAGGAGACAACGGACGGATTCCGCGAGGCGACGTGGTCGGTCCAGTTCGACCTGACGCAGCCGAACGAACGGAAGTTGCTCGGAGAGCAGCTCTGCTTCCTGATCTCGTCCCCCTGCTTCAGCGATACGTGCGATGTCACGACGACCCGCGACATGCACCATGAGCTCACCTGCACCGAGTATCCGGGCGCCGGCCGGCGTCCCTCCGGGCTCGTCGACACCCGGCGCGTGGCGAGCGCCCGCTGCGCGGTCGGCGCCTACTTCGCGCGCATGAGCTACCTGGAACACGCCTCGATCACGGCATTCCAGCGCCTCTCGGCAGACCTCTCCGCTCACGGCGCGCCCGGCGCCCTCCGGCGCAAGGCAGAGCGGGCGGCGCGCGACGAGGCGCGTCACGCTCGCCTCGCCTCCGCGCTCGCGTCCCGGTTCGGTGCGACCGCCAGAGCGCCCCGCGTGAAGCCGTACCGGGCGCGCTCGCTCGAGGCCATTGTCACAGAGAACGCCGTCGAGGGGTGCGTGCATGAGGCGTACGCGGCCCTGGTCGCTACCTACCAGGCCGAGACGGCCGGAGATCCGGCCGTGCGCGCGGCGATGGGGCGCATCGCCATCGACGAGACGAGGCACGCGGCGCTTGCAGTACGGACAAGGCTCCCAAGTCACACCACCCTCGAGGAAATCGCCGGTGCGGTAACGGAGCACCACCGTGCCGCGAGCATCCAGTGGCGTGAACACCAGTTCGCCCGG
>JAICEP010000653.1 GCA_025924095.1 Sorangium sp. | reverse complement strand
TGCCGCCGGGCGGCGCGGCGGCGCCGACGCTCACGGCGCCCGGCGCGCCGATCTTGCACCCGCACCCGGCCGGCTCCTCCTCGGCGGGCGGTGGCGCCGATCCCCCGCTGCCGGTGCCGGCGTCGCCGCCGCACTGACGGGAGCCGATGGTGAGCGCCGTCGCGCCCCAGAGGTCGGTGCAGGTCGAGGCCACGCCGCTCTCCTTCGCGCACTCGATCGGACCGCAGAGCCCGTCGCGGTGCAGGAGGGCCTCGAAGCTCTCTCCCTCGTCGACGGAGCGACCGACGGTGAAGCCGTCGGCGAACTCGTCGCCGCAGGCGAAGAGCGCCGCGGCGGTCCAGGTCAGGCATCGCGCGCCGACGTCCGAGACCTTCTCGAACTCGAGCGAGCTCGTGGGCGCGCGCAAGATCCCGTCCTGAGGGCCGCCCACCATCACGCTCGCTCCGTCCGGCGACAGCGCGAAGCCGAGGAGGTCGCCCTGGCTCTCGAAGACCGTGGTGAAGCTCTCGCCACCGTCGTGCGAGACGATCAGCGCGTCGGTCGGATCGCCGTCGAGCCGCACGTAGATTGTCTCGGGGTCGGCGGGATCGATCGCGCCGATGTACGGCAGGCGCATGTCGTCGCTCCCCGGAATGTCGAGCCGCTCCCAGGTCGCGCCGCGGTCGTCGGTCCGCTGCAGGGCCCCTGTGTACTCGGGCGCGCCGAAGCGGCCGCTCACGTAGACGCGATCGCGGTTCGACGGGGCTGCGTCGACCGTGTGGGCGAGGAAGTCCTCGGGCAGGTCGGCGCCCGCCTTCGTCCAGCGGTCCGCGTTGTCGCTCGTCTCCCAGAGCTGGGTCAGGAACCGCCCTGCCCCGAGCCCCGCGCTGACGACGAGCACGGCCCGCGAGGGGTCCTCGCGATCGGCCGAGAGGTCGATGACGTAGCGGTCCAGCAGCTCGCCCTGGGCGAACGACCAGTCGCAGCCGCCGTTCTTCGACGCGCTGAGCCCGTCGAAGACCCCGGCGAGGATCGTCCCGTCGGCGAGGAAGGCCAGCATCGGGTCCTCGTTCCCGCCGAAGCCGACGACCGGCTCGCAGATCCAGCGCCACGCCTCGCCGCCGTCGTGCGTGGAGAGCAGCCCGTAGGTCGCGCGCACCATCAGGCGCGACGGATCGCTCGGGTGGCTCGCGATCAGGCCTGCGGCCGGGAAGCGCCCGTTGGCCGAGGCCGGCGCGGCGAGCGCCGCGAGCGAGAGCAGCGCCGCGGCGGAGAGGGCCAGGCGGCCGCGCCGCGGCGCGCTCGGCCTCCGACGCGGGCGAGACGTCGCCTTTGCAAGGGGGTGCACGGGGCGGAAGCCTACTGCACCTCGAACGTGAATCCCGCCTCGTCGATGAGGGACGCGGCCAGGGCGCGGCATTCCACATCCCAGGCGCCCATCATCGAGAGGGGCACGTTGACCACCTGGTACAGGCCGGGCTCGATCTCCACGCCGTCGTGCCCGGACCCGTGCCCCATGGAGAGCATCCTGGCGTACACGCGGAGCTTGATCCTCTTCACCGGGTTCCCCGAGTCGGTCCAGGTGAGCCGCACGTTGAAGGTGTTCGGGCCCCGCTTGATCGGCTCGGTCGACTGCACGTCGAACTCGATGCGCCCGTTGACGCCGACGTCCAGCCGGTCCCCGGGATCCGGCTCCCGGTCCGAGGATCCGCAGCCCTGGAGCAAGAGGAGGGCGAGCGCCGCGAGCGCCGCGCGGCGGGCCCGCGCCCCGCGGGGCTCCCGAGATGACCTGGTGAGCAGCCGATCACGCGGTTCAATCATGTCGTCCCCACACGTAACGGAGGCCTGCCGACAGGGCGGCGAAGGCGCCCTCGTTGCGGCCGATCCCGGAGATCGGCACGTCCACCTGGAGGTTGCCGACGGCGGTCCAGCGCGCGCCGACGTCGTGGGCCAGCACCGCGAGCAGCGCCGTCCGCTCACGCTCTCCGCCCCGCCGCCCGGGGCGGCTGCCGACCACGCGCGGGGATCCCTCGCGCTCGTAGAGGCCGCCCACGCTGAGCGAGGTGCCGGAGGCCCACACGGGCCCCGCCGCGGCGACGACCTGCACGCGGTCCGCGGGCTGCACCTCCTCGCCGCCCGCGGCGTGGTAGGCCGTGCGGACGCTGATCGACGCGGCGAGCAGCGCCTGGACCGAGCCCCACGACTTCTCGAAGACGATCCCCGGCCGGAACTCGGCCACGCCGAGGTCGGTCGTGTCGGCGCCGTTCGCGCCGAGGTCGATCGCGCTGGTGCCGCCCGCGTCCGCGCCGGACGCGCTGGCGCCGATGGGCTCGAACACGGGGTCCTCGCCGTACCCGGTCGGGAGCGTGACGCCCAGCGTGAACGCGGCGGACGGGATCCACGGGGACATGGCGCCCTCGATCAGCGCGATGCGGCCTGCCGCGCTGAGGTCTCCCACGTCGCCGCCGGAGAACGTGCCGTCGAGGCCCGCCCCGATCCAGGTGTGCCGCAGCGGGAGGGAGATGCCGAGCTGGAGGCGCTCTTCGATCCGCACCATCCACCCGACGTCGGCCCTCAGCTCGCGGTGGTAGACGCCCTCGCCGAGGGCGTCGAAGTCCCGCTCCGGCGTCCACGCCCCGAGCTGCTCGGCGAACCGGAGCGAGAAGCTCGCCGCGGCGCGCTCCGAGGGCGCGAGCCACTGGGCGATCCCGTGGCCCGTCCCGCAGCAGGCGGACGCGCGCGCGACGCCCGGAGACGCCGCGAGCAAGAGGAGGATCGCGGCGCCGGCGAGGGCTCTGGGCAGCACGGGCGCTGCTATAGGCGACGCCGCTCCCCGGTGACATGCGTCATGTTGTCGCGCAGGGAGGCGCCGTATCGCGGTCGGGTTGCCCCTTGCGGCGGGCCCCTCCGGCGCTCCGTCCGGCGCCGCGCGCTCTGCTCCGACGCGGGTCCGGCGCGGGCGCTCCGCCCGGCGCGCGGTGTTCAGCTGGCGAGCGTCTGCCGGTAGACCTGGACGTAGCGGCGTGCGGGTCGGTCCCAGCCGAGGTCGAGGCGCATGATGCGGCGCTGGACGGCGGGCCAGCGGGGCGACGTCAGGGCCGCGAGGGCCCGCTGCACGCCGCCGAGCAGCGAGGTGGCGGTCGGCTTGTCGAACAGGAACCCCGTGCCTGTCTCCAGGGCGGCGTCGAGGTCGACGATCGTGTCGACGAGGCCTCCGGTCCTGCACGCCACCGGGGCGGCGCCGTAGCGCTGCGCGTACAGCTGCACGAGGCCGCACGGCTCGAAGCGCGACGGCACGAGCACGAGGTCGGCTGCGGCCATGAGCCGGTGCACGACGGCCTCGCTCACGCCGCCGAGGAACTTCGCCCGCTCGGGCGCCTTGGCCGCGGCGGCGGTGAGCTTCTCCATGAGCTCGGGGTCGCCCTCGCCGGCCACGACGACGCTGACGTCGCCCTTCAGGATCTTCGGCATGGCGTTCGCGAGCAGGTCGCTGCCCTTCTGCGCGACCACCCTGCCGATGGACACGAGCAGCGGGCGGTCCGGCCGGATCTCGAGCCCGATCTCCTGGAGGAGCGCGCTCTTGCAGCGGCCCTTGTTGCTCACGTCCTCGGCGTCGTAGCGCGCGATGATGGCCGGGTCGGTCATCGGGTTCCAGACGGCGTAGTCGATGCCGTTCACGATGCCGGTCAGCTGGTTCGTCCGGGTGCGGAGCACGCCGTCGAGCCGCTCGCCCTGCTTGGGCGTGAGGATCTCGTTCGCGTAGGTGGTCGAGACGGTGGTGAGCGCGTCCGCGGCCAGGATGCCGCCCTTCAGGAAGTTGAGCTGGCCGTAGAACTCGAGCCGGTCTGGCCGGAAGTGGTCGCTGTCGAGGCCCAGGTACGGGAGCGTGTCCTTCGGGAAGAGGCCCTGGTGGGCCACGTTGTGGAGGGTCAGCACGCTCCGGCCGGGCATGGGCGGCTGCTGGTGCCGGAGCAGGTACGCCACCATCGCGGTGGGCCAGTCGTGGGCGTGCACGATATCGAACGGCGAGCCGGTCCGTGCCCGCTGGCGGACGAGCTCCACGACGGCGCGGGAGAACAGCGAGAACCGGCGCGCGTTGTCCTCGTAGTCGCGCCCCTCCTCGCCGTAGATGCCGGGCCGATCGTGGAAGCCGGGCACGTCGAGGACGATGAGCTCCACGCCCGTGCTGAGCCGCCCGTCCAGGAGCGTCACCTGGATCGGCCCGCCCGGCGACACCTGCGGGTCGACCTCGAGCGGCATCGGGGTGAGGCGGCGCGCCATCATCAGCCCGCTCGAATCGAGGGCCCGGTAGCGCGGCAGCGCGATCGTCACCTTGTGGCCGAGCAGCCGGAGCGCCTTCGAGAGCGACGACACGACGTCAGCCAGCCCGCCGACCTTGACGATGGGCGCGATCTCGGAAGCAGCGAAGAGGATGTCCATGCGGGCGCGGTGTGTAGCACGAACCGGGGGACGTACGGGGCGCCTTCCGCACACCCGGGCGGGGGGTTGGGAGCGAAGAACGCGAGGCGGCCAAGACGCCGTGCCCTCCGCCTCCGGCTCCTCGTCGAGCGCCTCGACCGTCTCCACGGCGGCCCGAGCCGTGTCAGCCCGCGACAGGAGCCGCGGCGAGCGCCCCTGGCCGCGCATGGCGGAGACACGCCGAGCCGGTCTGTGTATCTTTACCTCATGAGCAGCACACTTATCTTTCCCAGGCTCTCTTGGTACCTCGCC
>JAICEP010000652.1 GCA_025924095.1 Sorangium sp. | reverse complement strand
TGTCTCGTACTTCAAGCTCATAGAGATTTTCTTTTTGCCGCAGCGAGACTGAAACCCTTCCCTCGAACGTATGCTTGAAGGCATTCGAGACCAGGTTGAGGACGATCTTCTCCCACATGTCGCGGTCGACGAAGGCCGGCCCGAGCGGCTCGCAGGCGATGCGCAACGCGAGCCCGGCGGTCGCGCACGCCGACTCGAAGCTGCCCGCCAGGTCCCGGGTGAGGAGCGCCAGGTCGGTGGGCTCGAAGCGCGCGCGCAGGCGCCCCGCCTCCATGCGCGAGAAATCGAGCAGCGCATTGACCAGCTTGAGGAGGCGGACCGCGTTGCGGTAGGCGGTCTCAAGATCGGCGCCCGACAGGCTCCGCTTCCCCGACGCGAGCGCGTCCTCGAGCGGCCCGAGCATCAGCGTGAGGGGCGTGCGAAACTCGTGGCTCACGTTGCTGAAGAAGGTCGTCTTCGCGCGATCGAGCTCGGCGAGGGCCTCCGCCCGCCGCTTCTCTTCCTCGTACGCTTGCGCGTTGGCGATGCTGGCCGAGATCTGGCCGGCCACGAGGTGGAGGAAGCCGCGGTAGTCGTCGTCGAAGAGGCGGAATGGATTCAATCCGACGATCAGGACCCCCGCGCGCCCCGTCTCGCCGGATGGGGAGATCGAGAGCATGGCGGCTCGCGCCGGCGGCCTTTGCCACGCGCCGGTCGGGAGGTCGCCGAGGTCGGGCGGCAGCTCGACGAGGCGGCAGGTCTCGTGCTCGCGCAGCTCCCCGGCGAGCGGCCAGCCGTGCTCGCCCGTGAGCGCGATCGTCTCCGGGGCCGCGGCGTGCCCGGGCGCGATCCCCGTGGTCCCGGCGAGCTGCATGCGCTGCCTGTCCGCGTCGACGACGTAGATGAGCGCGAACGGGAGATCCTTTGCGTCGGTGGCGAGCGCGCGCTGCGCTCGCAGGCGTCCTCCCACGTGCGCGCGTTCGCGGTCCGCGCCGCGAGGTCGCGGAGGAGCGCCAGCTGCCGCTCCCCGATGATGCGCTGTGTGTCGTCGGTATTGGCGCAGAGGATCCCGCCCGTCCCGCCCTGATCGTTCGGCACCGGGCTGTAGGAGAACGTGTAATACGTCTCCTCCGGGTAGCCGTGCCGCTCCATGATGAGGAGGAGCGCCTCGTCGTAGGTGCCCTCGTCGCGGCGCATCGCCGACGCGGCGCGCGGCCCGACCTGGCCCCAGATCTCGCGCCAGACGACGGACGCGGGCTGTCCGAGCGCCTCGGGGTGCTTGCCGCCGACGATCGATTTGTAAGCGTCGTTGTAGAGGTTGATGAGCGCGTCGCCCCACCAGACGAACATCGGCTGGCGCGAGGTCAGGATGATGCGCACGCACGTCTTCAGGCTCTGTGGCCACGACGAGACCGGACCGAGCGGCGTCCTCGACCAGTCGATCGCGCGCATGCGCGCGCCCATCTCTCCTCCGCCGGCGAGCACAGCGTGGGCGTCCGCGCGATCGGGCGGCGGGCCCTCCTGCTTGAGCGACATGGCTCCTTGTAGCGTGCGGGAGGTGGCCGGAGAAGAGCAGAAAAATGGGTGCGTTGCGGGGGAATCGGCGGCCCGGCGCGCGGCGAGCGGGGCAGTTGCGCTACGGGCTCTCGTCGTCGGGCGGCGGCGCGTCGAGCACCGCGCGCAGCGCCCGGCGCGTCACGTCGGGCGCGTAGCCCTGCCGCGCCAGGAACGCGTACAGCTTCTGCCGCTGTTCCATCGGAGCGAGGCCCGAGAGGGAGCGGAGCTTCTTCCGCGCTGCCCGTTCGGCCACGGCGAGCTCGTCTGTTCCCTCATCGGCCATCACCTGCCGGATCGCCGCGTCGGCCACGTCGCGCGCGACGCCCTTCCGGGCCAGGTCCTGCTCGATCCTGCGGCGCGAGCGCGGCTTGCCCACGATGCCCGAGCGCGCCTTCGCCTCGGCGAAGCGCGCGTCGTCGAGCAGCCCGTTCGCCGTGAGGCGCGCGATCGCGCTCACCACGTGCTCCCGGGGCTCTCCCTTCTCGATCAGGCGTTTCTCCAGCTCCCTGGCCGACCGCGCGCGGAACGACAGGAGCCGCAGCGCCCGCTCGTAGGTCTTCTGCGCGCCGGCGCCCTCGCCGTCCTTCCGGAGCGGCTCCGCCGCGGCGGCGGGGCTGTCTTGCCCGGGCGCGAAGCCCGCGGCGCTCGCCTCGGGGACCGTGGCGAAGGCGACCCCATCGACAAGGATGACGACGTGGCCGGGCTTGTCGGGCGAGGGGACGATCCCCGTGATGATCGGCATGCGGGGCAGCACGATGGCGCAGCCCGCGCGGGCCGCAAGCGCCCTCGCGCCCGCCGGCCGGCGACCGCCGCGATCGGCCGCCTGTTCGCTCCTCTCGGAGCTCGAGTCAGGGATCGAGCACGAGCACGCCGAACGCCTCGGGGACATGGAAGTCCGGCTTTGTCGTGCGGGGCGGGCTCCACGCGAGGTAGTGCCGCGGCCCCTTGCCCTCCATCCGGTAGAGGTTCATGGGCAGCCGCGTGTCCGGGGCGAGCGCCTTCACGATCCCCGGCGCCGCGATCCGCGCCTCGATGACGGCCGTGCGCTCGCTTGCGCTCTGGCTCGTCGCGATCGTCGCGCCGCTCGACCACGCCGTGTCTTCCAGGCGCGTCTCGCGGTCGATCGCGATATCGAAGAGGTGACCGAACGGCCCGATCTCGACCTCGAAATACCGCTTCGGCGCGCCCGGATCCGGCGTCAGGAACAGCTCGATACAGTCCTCCCTGTAAAGCCCCTTCCGCTCCTCGCCGACGGGCTTCGAGCGATCCGTGTTGAGCCCGGCGTTCGAGAGCTCGAAGAGAGCATGGAGCCCCGCCGTCGACCAGAGAAAGCGCGCCCGCGTGGGGAATCCGGTGCGCTGGCCGGCATGATCGGTGTCCCACTGCACGGCCTTCGCGCGGCTCCAGGCCGCGTCGTCCGCCTTCCCGTCGAGCACGATCTGCTCTCCCGGCGGCAGCCGCGGCGCGCGCGCCTCCGGCCTCGCCGGGGTCCCGCCGTCTTGCCCGCCCTCGGGCGCTTTCTGCGAGGCCGGCGGCGCAGGCTCTGGCCCCGTTGCGGGCCCGCCGGGCAGGGGCGTTTGCCCGGGCTCCCAGTCGAGCCGGAAGGGCGCCATCGCCTTGTAGTGGACCGGCCTCGGCGTCTTCAGGAGATCCGCCCCGTCCCCCGTGATCGCCGTCGCCTTGAGGTCGAGTCCGAAGCGCTTCGCCGCCGCGTCGATGAGCGGCGATGTCCGGTGGCCGCCGAGCTCGCGCGCGAGCGCCGGGCTGTTCCACACGCCGAGGAGCTCCGCCACCACCCGGTCGACCCGCACCGGGTTCGTGCCGCCGACCGCCACCCTCTCGGCGGTGGGGCGCAGGACCTGGAAGCCGTCTCCGCCCATCGCCGGCGCTCCGTCGCCGAGCACGGCGTCCGGCGTCGAGATCTCGAGCACGTCGACCATCCGATCGGCGAAGGCGCGGAGCGACGCGAGGTACAGGGCGCGGTCCTCCTGGCGGGCGGCCTTCGTGTCGAGGTACGTCTTGAGCTCCCGGTGCATCCTCCACTTCTGCTTGTAGGCAGGCGCGCTGTCCGACAGCATGACCGTGCCCTGCATGCCCTTGATGCCGGCCGAGATGACCGAGTACCGGTGCGTCTTGAGCCGCGGGAGCGACAGGAAGAGCCCGCGGTCGAGGTGCTCGGCCAGCACCCTCGGCATGAGCAGCGTCGGGACGTGGGTCGCCTCGATACCGCGGATGGCGAGGGGCTCTCCGGGCTTATCTCCGGCGACATCGAAGACCCCGTCGTCGTCCATGGCGACGAGCGCGGCGCCCTCCTCCGCGGCCATCGCTTCGTAGCCGGTCCGCTGCACGAGGTCCTTCCAGAACTTGTGCGAGTGGCCGCAGCCCTCGGCGATCGTGATCTTCGTGTGCCCGCGCGCCTTGAGGCACTGGACGACGCCTCGAACGAACTCCGGCTGCGTGATGCGGCCGGTCACGCCGTCGTCGCCCTTCGACTTCGCCGGGTCCTTCACGCTGTCGAAGCCGCAGATATTCGGCTTGAGGAGCACCGGAGTCGCCGCGGGCCGCCTGGGCACCACCGCCTCGCAGATGCGCTTGCCGAGCTCCAGAGGCTCCTCGCCGCGGAGCACGGTGACGGGCGAGTCGTCGGCCTTGAGGCGCTCGATGTGCCGCTTCCTGAGGGCGGCGCCGTCGATGCTGTCCGACGCGATCACCGACGGGCCGGCCTCGTACCGCTGCGACGCGCCCGCGACCACGTCGCTCGACGCGCCCGGCGCGGCGGTGGGCACGGCCGGGTGCGCGGAGGCGGCGGCGAACGAGGAGGCGCTCGCCGCCGGCGCCGGCGCGGCGCTCGACGCCGGCGGCTGCGCGGCGGCGGGCCCGCCGTCGCCGGGCTGGCGTTGCCGGTCCCCGCAGCCCGCAACGAGGGCGAGCAGCGCCGGCAGCGCCGCGATCGCGCAGGAATTCCGCCGTGCTCGACCGCCGTGGATCGTCCGTGTCCCGCTCATGCTCCCGAGCACGATGGAGCGAAACGGCGGCGAGGAGAAGGCAGAACGTCGAGGCGGCTCACGCCGCGCGGCGCGGTCGCCGGATTGAAGATCGTGTACCCGCCGTCGTGCCTCACCGCGGAGGGCGTCACGGTCGCGTGCGCGCAGCTCGACACGTTCCTGCAGCAGCTCCTGA
>JAICEP010000651.1 GCA_025924095.1 Sorangium sp. | reverse complement strand
GGGCCGAGCTGACCGAGCTCGGCATCGCGGAGCCCCGCGTCGAGCTCGCCGCCTATTTCGCCGACCCGGCGGGTTACACCGAGCGGCACGTCGCGCGGCTCGTCCCGCGCCTCGTGGCGCGCGCGGAGGCCGGCCGCAAGCGCGGCGACGTGCCGGGCGCGGCCGCCGACTACAACCGGGCCCTCGCGCTCGCGCCGAACGATCTGACCATCCTCAAGCGGATCGCGAAGCTGAACGCGAGCCGCAGCCGGAGGCAGCTCGCGCGGCGGGCGCTGCTCGTCGCGCTCGGGTCGGCGGCGCTCGGCGTCGCCGCGTTCGGTGTCGCCCGCGCGCTCCGCGAGCCCCCGCCGTCGCCGGAGGCGGACGCGCCCGCCGCGGCCGAGCCGCCGCGGCCGGCGCCCCTCGAGGCCCTGATCCCGCCGCCGAACCTGCGCGTGGTCGCGCCCAGCGCGACGGAGCTCGCGATCGCGCCGCGGGCCCGCCGGCGGCCTCAGCCGCCGTCGATCGCGCCGACGGCCGCGCCTCAGGGCGAGGTCCCGGCGGTCCGCGACGTCGTCTTCCAGATCGTCCCGAGCGGCGCCAAGCTGGTGCTCGACGGCGTCGAGATCAACTGGTTCGGCGCGAACAAGGTCACGCCGCTCAAGGTCGGCGCGCACAGCATCCACGTCAGCGTGCCCGGCTCGCGGTGCTGCAAGTCGCACTCGGGCGTCATCTCGGTCGTCGCGCCCAAGCCCGGCGTCACCGCGCCGCAGCGGATCGTGCACAAGCTGGAGATCCTGCCCAGCACGGTCGTCCTGAGCGGCGCGCCGCCGAGCGCGCAGTACGCGTGCCCGCAGATCGGCCTGATCGGCTACGCGGGC
This sequence comes from Sorangium sp., assembly GCA_025924095.1. Taxonomy (GTDB): domain Bacteria; phylum Myxococcota_A; class Polyangia; order Polyangiales; family Polyangiaceae; genus Sorangium. The sequence goes on along the minus strand of JAICEP010000651.1, from coordinate 3,859 downwards.
ACCCCGCAGACGGTGACCTTGAACGACGTGTCCTGGAGCGGGCGCTGCCTCTTCACGCCCGCGACGCCGGACGCGGCGCCGCGCGTCGGCAACGTGACGCTCGTGGCCGGCGAATCGAACACCGTTTCCTGGCCGTCCGGCTGACGGCATCGACCGAATCAAGGCGTTGGCGCCTGAAATCTCAGCATCCCCGGCCAAACTCCGCTACATCACGGCGCACCCCTCCGCATGGCTGCGCGAACTCCAGGCGGGAAGTCTCCCGGCGCTCGCTTCCCATCGGTCGGGAGCCGCCGCGCCCTGCTCGCGCCGCGGCGCCTCGTTGCGGCCGCGGCGGGCGCCCTCGCGCTGCTCTTCACGGGCCCGGCGCGCGCCGACGACATGCAGCAGTTCGAGCTCGCCAAGACGCGCTTCGACGCCGGGCACTACGAGGAGGCCGTGAACCGCTTCGCGGCGATGCTCGACCCCGCGAACGCGCCCTGCGAGCGCGGCGCGACCGAGGGGGAGGGCAAGCCGTGCCGGATCGCGGAGCCGGTCCTGGTCGAGCGGGCGCGCGGCCTCGCCGTCGCGGCGCTCGTGGCGCTGCGGCGCACGGGCGAGGCGGACGCGTACATCGAGCAGATCCTCCTCGACAACCCGGTGTACTCGCCGAACCCGGCGGTGTTCCAGCCCGAGGTCATCGATCGGTTCACCGCGGTCCGGGCGCGCATCCGGGCGCGGATCGAGGAGATGACGCGGCAGAAGGCCGAGGCGCAGCGCGCGGAGCGGCTGCGGATCGAGCGGGGCCGCGAGGACGAGCGCCGCTGGGTCGCCGAGCTCCGCCGCCTCGCCGGGCGCGAGCGGGTCGTGGAGAGGAGCTCCCGATGGACCGCGATGCTGCCCTTCGGGGTGGGGCAGTTCCAGAACGGCGACGAGGGGATCGGCTGGTTCTTCCTGGTCAGCCAGGCCGTCGCCGGCGGGACCTCGATCGTGTCGGCGCTGGCGCTGTCCAGCTACGAGAACGTCGACGTCACGCCGAGGCCCTCGACGCCGGGCAGCCCCGCGCAGAACGTGGACATCGACGCGCTGAACCGCCGGATCGGCACCGCGGCCGCCGTCAACCGCGTGGCCTTCGGGGCGTTCGCGACGCTCGTCGCGGCCGGGATCGCCCACGCGCAGATCACGTTCGTCCCGGAGAGGGTCTCCTTCCGCACGCGCCGCGTGCCGCCGCCGCCCCCGAGCTTCAGCGCCGCGCCGACGATCTCGGTGCTCCCCGGCGGCCTCTACGCGGGGCTCCTCGGCCGGTTCTGACCGGGGCCGCCGCGCGGCTCACGCCTTCCGCGCGGCGGCGATCCAGAACCCGCCGAGCTGCGCGAGCGGCGTGTCGCACAGCGCCCACTCCGCCCGGTGCAGGAGCCGCCCGAGGCCGGGCACCCGCATCGCGGCGGCGAACGGCGTCACGATGCGCACGCCGCGCGAGGCGACGACGCGCACGCTCTCGGGCATCAGGGCGGCGGCGGCGCGCGGCGCGTCGAAGCGCGTGAAGACGGCGCTCTCCCGGGTCCTGTCGCTGATGGCGCCCGCCGGGCCGAGCTTCTTCACGAGCCCGCGCAGGCTGAGAGGGTTGTAGAACTCGGCGATCACGTGCCCGCCGGGCCGCACCACGCGCGCCATCTCGGACAGCGCGCGGCGCACGTCCTCGACGTGGGCGAGCACCTTGAACGAGCAGGCGACGTCGAAGCTCTCGTCGGCGAACGGCAGGGTGGTCGCGCTCCCCTCGACGACGTCGAGCCCGCGCTCGCGGGCGCGCTCGAGCATGCCGGGCGAGAGGTCGACCCCGCGCGCAGAGCGCGCGAACGCGCCGATCCGCGCGAGCAGGAGCCCGGTGCCGCACCCCACCTCGAGCACGTCGCGGCCCTCGCCGAAGCGCCGCACGAAGTCGACCTCGAGCGCGTCGACGAGGTCGTGGTAGCCCCCGCGATCGCGCCCCCCGCGCCGGGCCTCGTAGCGCGCGGAGAACTCGTCGTAGTACGCCCGCGTCGCGCGCAGGTGCTCGTCGGCCACGGCCTCGTCCGTCTGGGATCGCATGGGCTCGCTATAGTACTCCCCGGCGCGCGCGGCTTGCGCGGCGCCGCGCCGGGGCGCATCTCTCCTGCGAGGTGACCCATGAAGCCCGGCGACCATCCTGACTTCTTCCGGTTCGCGCCGCCCCCAGGGACGTCCCGCGAGAGCTCGATCCGGCTCGATCGCGAGGGCCGCTTCTGGCACGACGGCGCCCGCGTCGACCACCCGGCGCTCGAGCGCGGGCTCAGGTCGTGGATCGCGCGGCACCCGGACGACGGCCGTCCGATCCTCACGAACGGCTACGACTGGTGCTACTTCCAGGCCGACGACGCCCCGCTCTTCGTCGACGCGCTCCGGATCGGCGACGGCGGCGCGGTCACGCTGCTCCTCTTCGACGGCACCGAGGAGCCGCTCGATCCGGCGACGCTCTCGCTCGGCGACGACGGCGTCGTGTACGCGCGCGCCCGCGGCGGCGCGCTCGACGCGCGCTTCTCGCGCCACGCGCAGTCGCAGCTCGCCCCGCTGCTCGTCGAGGCCGAGCCGCCCACGCTCTGCGTCAGCGGGCGCGAGATCCGGCTGCCCGCGCGGACCGCAAGCTAGCTCCGCTCCGCCCGCCCGCCCGCGCCGCTCAGTACCGGTACTGCCAGAGCAGGTCGAGCATGCCCGAGGTCGTCTGGCGCGCGTCGACGCCCACCGTGCCGCGGAGCGTCCAGTGCTCGTCGAAGCGCCAGTCGACGGTGACCTCGGTCCGCGTGCCGGGCTCGCTCGCCGTCCCCCCGGGCTCCGGCCCGCCCGCGCTCGTCGAGGAGCCCTGCAGCGCGCCTTCCTGGAAGGTGGCCTTCGCCGTCAGGTCGTCGTTCAGCCGGTAGATGAGGCTCGTCCGCAGCGTCCCGTCCGAGGTCGTCCCGAACCGCGCCGACAGCCCGCGCAGCGGCGCGATGCCGCTCAGCAGCGCGTTGAACTGCGCCGCCGCGAGCTCGCCGCCGACCGACGCGACCATGCGGCCCGCGGCCAGCCGCGCGGGCGTCTCGGCGCCCGCCCCCTGCGCGCCCTCGGAGAAATCGGCGCCGAACAGGAGCCGCGCGAGGATGTCCTGCTGCGAGCTCGGCGGGCTCGAGGTGAAGCGCAGCGTCCTCTCGGTGATGGGCCGGAGGTTGCCGTTGAAGGCGACGTGGATGCGCGTGCCGTCCGGCGCGTCCCAGTGCGCCGTGGCGTTCAGGTGCGGGTTCGAGGTGTCCTCCTCGCGCAGGCGCACGCGCCCGCCCTCGATCTCGAACACCTTGCCGTAGATCTCGAGCTCGCCCCGCGCGAGCTCGATGCCGCCCGACACCTCCACGTCCTCGCCGATCACGACCCGCGGCGGCGCGTCCTCGGCGCTCCTCAGCTGCAGCCGGAGCCCGGCGCCGCTGACCGCCGCGTCGCGCACGTCGAACGTCATCGTGTAGCGGAGCGCGTCCGCCGCGCGCTTCTGCTTCTCCGGCCCGAGCGGGTGGGAGACGGAGATGTCGGGGTTGTCGCCGAGCGGCTGCACGTCGCGGCTGCTCGTCGCCGGCAGCGAGAGGCGGAGCCTCGGGACCGTCGCGTAGAGCGCGAGCTCGCCCGGCTTCTTCTCGGCGATGAACGACAGCGTCCCCGAGGCGGTCCCGAGCGGCACCCCCTCGAGCGTGAGCGGGAGCGCCTGGTCGTCGGCGACGGTCAGCGCCCCGGCCCCGTCGCGCAGCGCGAGCCCGTCGAGCCGGAACAGCGCCCAGCCCTGCGCCTGCCCGGTGGTGCCCGCCGCGCGGAGGCCCTCGATCCGGACGACGCCGCTGTCGGCCGT
>JAICEP010000650.1 GCA_025924095.1 Sorangium sp. | reverse complement strand
GCCCATGATGTCCTGGTACGCGCCGGTCAGGAAGATGCCGACGTAGTACGGCTCGTCGCCCGAGATCGGGTGCAGCGGGAGCGTGTCCTTCACGTCGTTCAGATCGATGAACTTGCTCACCTTGCCGTCGGAGTCACAGGTGATGTCGACGAGCGTGCTGTCCACCGCGGGGCGCTCGGTCAGCCGGTGGATCGGCACGATCGGGAAGAGCGCGCCGAGCGCCCAGTGATCGAGCAGCGACTGGAACACCGAGAAGTTGCAGATGTACTGATCGGCGAGCTGCTTGCGGAGCTCGCCGAGATCGTCCGGCACCTCCTCCGGATCGAGCTCCGACGCGATCTTCTGCATGCTCTCGGCGATCTCCCAGAAGAGGATCTCGACCCGGGCCTTCACGTCGAGGTTGAGCAGGCCGAGCTCGAACATCTTCTGCGCCTCCTCCTTGATCTGGAGCAGGTCGTGCCACGACTCGCCGAGGTTCGGCCCGGAGATGTTGTCCTTGATGTAGAGGAGGTTCTGGATGAGCTTGTGCTCCTCGGTCTGGATGTCGATCGGCGACATCGGCGTCTTCTCGATCGAGCCGAACGCCTGGACGACCAGCACCGAGTGGTGCGCGACGATCGCGCGGCCGGACTCCGAGACGATGTTCGGGTGAGGCACCCGCTCCTCGTCGCAGATGTCCGCGATGTTGTGCACGATGTCGCGCGCGTACTCCTCGACCGAGTAGTTCATCGAGGAGTGGAAGGTCGAGCGCGAGCCGTCGTAGTCGATGGCGAGCCCGCCGCCGACGTCGATGTACTCGATGCGCTGCCCCATCTTGCGGAGCTTCGCGTAGTAGCGCGTCGCCTCGCGCACGGCGCGCTTGATGATCAGGATGTCGGGCACCTGCGAGCCGATGTGGAAATGGAGGAGCTTGAACGAGGCGCTCATCCCCGCCTCGTCCATGATCCGGATCGCCGCGAGGATCTCGGCGGTGGAGAGCCCGAACTTCGCGTTCTCCCCGCCCGAGGTCTTCCACTTGCCCGCGCCCTCGGTGAGCAGCCGCACCCGGAGCCCGATGATGGGCTCGACGTTCATCTCCTTGGCGACGCGGGTGATCATCCGCACCTCGGAGAGCTTCTCCGCGATGAGGATCACCTTCTTGCCGAGCTTGCGCCCGATCAGCGCCGTCCGGATGAAGTTCTCGTCCTTGTAGCCGTTGCAGACGATCAGCGACTCGGGGTCGGTATGGACCGACAGGCCGGCGAAGACCTCGGGCTTCGAGCCGACCTCGACGCCGTAGTGATAGGCCCTCCCCGCGTCGAGGATCTCCTCCACGACCTCCCGGAGCTGGTTCACCTTGATCGGGAACACGCCGCGGTACGTCCCGCGGAACTTGCTCTCGGCGATCGCCTTGTTGAAGGCCTCGTTGAGCGACCGCACCCGGTGGTGGAGCAGGTCCTGAAAGCGGATCAGGAGCGGCGTGCGGAGCCCCTGCTCGAGCGCGGCGTCCACGACGTCGCGGATCGCGATCTTGCTGCCGCGCTCCTGGAGCGGCGCGACCGTGAGGTTGCCGTCCGGGCTCACATCAAAATAGCCGCGACCCCAGCGGTCGATCATGTAGAGCGACTTGGCGTCTTCCGTGGTCCAGTCGCCGGTCTCGGTCTCGTGCGCGCTGCTCACAGTCGTTCTCCTTGGCGGGGCTCGCGGCGGGCGACACCCACCTTTCTGGGAGGGCCCAAGAGGGGCTTCTGGCTCATCAGGGGACGTCAGATCGTCGGTCCGACGCTGGACGGCTGGACGCCGCGCGCTGGCGACGCGGCTCAATTACGATAGGAACGCCGGACCTTCAAGGGCAGGCAGCCCGATGCGATCCGGCATGGACGGTGCGCTCGACGAGCGGGTGGCTCAGGCCTGGGCCTTCGGGGTCGCCGAGGCTGCCTTCGCCCGCTTCGAGGCCGACTGGTAGAGGTCGTAGAGGCGCGGGACGGGGTACGTCTCGAGGCGCTTCCTGTACCCCTGGTCCTTCGACCGGTTCAGGACCGTCAGCGTCTCGTCGATGAGCTTCGCCCGCGTCCCGAACTTCTCCTTCACCGTGCTGAACGTCGCGTGGAGGCGGAGGAGCTTGGTGTTCGACACGTGGTCCAGACCCTTGGACCCGCCCCGATCGGAGCTGACGCGCCCGAGCCAGAGGTCCTCGGTCGCGAACCCTTTCACGGCCTCGACGAGCTTCGCCTTGTCGCCGAAGCGCTCCTTCACGATTGCAAGCGGATTTTTGCTGGCCATTGCTGAAACTCCCACGGGCAGGCGAGGCCTGCACCGGACATGCGCGAGATGACTCGCACGGCATTGAAGAGGGGGCGCGATCTAGCAGAGCGGCCTGGGTCACCGCAAGGGCGCGTCGCGGATGGCCGCACGGGCGGCGGAGGGCGCGCCGGCGGCGGGGCCAGCGCGCCACCGCTGTGCTGGGCCACGGATCATGGTACAGGGCGCGCCGATGCTCAACCTGGGGAGCTGGCTCGTGGCGCTCGTCGACCGGCTCCGGCCCCTCCGGCCGCCCTCGGACGTGGGCCCCCGCCTCGCGGAGCCCGCTTCGGCCCTGGCGAGCACCCTCCTCAAGGCGCTTTTCCCGGTCGTCGCGTTCATCGCGCTCGCGCCCGTCCTCTGGCTCTTCTTCCGGCGCACCTGGCGGGAGCTCGACGTCGAGGCCCACGAGCACCAGCGGCGCACCCTCGCCGCCGGGGGCTACGACCGCCGCCCCGCCGTCCTGTTCACGATCACCGCGGTCGTGCTCATGCTGCAGCAGTACTACGGCGGCAGGGCGGTCTACGACGAGCACATCCGGCCGTGGCTGCGCGAGCTCGAGCTCGCCCAGACGCTCTCGCCGGCCGGCGTGATCGTGCCGATCTCGCTCCGCCGCTACGACGAGCTCTACAGCTACGTGTGGTGGTCGTTCACCCGCGTCTTCGGCTACGTGGCCATCCCTCTGGGCGCGTGGAAGCTCTGCTTCCCCAAGGACAGCCTGCTCGACATGGGGCTGCGCGTCCGGGGGCTCGCGAAGCACGCGTGGATCTATGGGCTCTGCCTCGCCGTCGTGGTCCCGGCGGTGTTCGTCGTCGCGAGCGCGCCCGACTTCGGGAGCTACTACCCCTTCTACAAGCAGTCCTCCCGCTCCTGGTTCGACCTCATCGCCTGGGAGGCGATGTACTTCGCCCAGTTCTTCGCGCTGGAGATCTTCTTCCGCGGCTTCTGGCTCGCCGGCCTCCGGCACACCCTGGGCTCCGGCGCGATCTTCGCGATGATCGTCCCCTACTGCATGATCCACTTCGGCAAGCCGTACCTGGAGGCGGCCGGCGCCGTGGTCGCCGGGATCGCGCTCGGCTCGCTCGCGATGCGCACGAAGAGCATCTACTCGGGCTTCCTTGTCCACGTCACCGTCGCGCTGCTCATGGACCTCGTCGCGCTGTCGAACCGCGGCGCGCTGCCAAAATCGTTCTGGGGGACGTGACGCCGGCGACGGGGACGGCGAGGGGGACGCCGCCGGCCCTCGCGCGGCGGCTCAGCCGAGCGTCCGGGTCAGCTTGCGCATGATCTCGGCGCGGCTCCGGTCCCGGATCTCGCGCCGGTAGAGCGCCTCCAGCGCGACGGCGGCCGCGCGCGCCGCGTCGCGGTGCTCGCCGTCCCAGGGGAGCACCGCGAGCCGCCGCCAGAGGATCTTCTCCAGCAGCCGGGGCCGGCGCCTGGACAGCGCGCCGCTCGCGAGCTCGATGACCCGGGCGGAGGCGGGGTCGGCGCGCATCGCGCGCACGAAGAAGCCCACGGCGGCGGTGACGCGGCGGCCGCTGCGCATCGCCTGCACGCCCGCGTCGCACAGCGCCTCGGCCCGCTCGCGCGGGGTCGTGGCGCGCCGCGCGCGCTCCCGCGCGGCCTGCACCTCGGCGCTCAGCGCGTCCCGGCGCCGCCGGGCAGGGCGCATCTTGACCACGAGAAACAGGATGAAGAGGGCCGCAACCCCCGCGAGCACGTGTCGCCAGCCGATCTCCATGGCGTCCGCCTTAGTACAGCGCCCGGAACGTGCTCACCAGAGCGAGCTTCCACGCAGACGCCGCGGCGCGGCGGACGGCCTCGCGCGGGCATCCCCGGAATGACGCCGCGGACCGAGGCGTTCACCGCGACGCCGCGTCCCCGCGGCGCTCGTCACGACACCGCGCCCCCGCGACATTCGTCACGACGCCGCACCGCGACGTTCCTTTCCGCCGCCACGGTGCGGTTTGCGCGAGCAGGCGATCCCAACCTATGCTGAGCCGAGAGATGCCCGTCCAGTCGTCGACCTCCGGCTCCTCCGTTCGCGTGCCCCTGCGGGCCCTCGCCGCCGCGCTCGGGCTCGCCGCCCTCGCGCTGCACCCGGGCAGCGCGCTCGCCGATATCTTCACGTACACCGACGCGGACGGCACGGTGCACTTCTCGAACCGCTCCGCCGGCGACGCGCGGTTCAAGCTGTACATCAAGGGCGACGGGCGCCGCTCCTCGACGCGCCCCGGCGTGACCCCGGTCGCCCCGAGCGACAAATCCCTCGAGCGCTTCAGCCGCTACGACGCGTGGATCCGGCAGGCCGCGGCGCTCTACCAGATCCCCGAGGAGCTCGTCCGCGCCATCATCAAGTGCGAGAGCGACTACGATCCGCGGGCCGTCTCGCCCGTCGGCGCCCAGGGGCTGATGCAGCTGATGCCCGAGACCGGCCTCCGCATG
>JAICEP010000649.1 GCA_025924095.1 Sorangium sp. | reverse complement strand
GAAGAGCGGAGGGGTCAAGCACGAGCTGACGCAGATCCGGGACTTCTGCCTGGAAGACGCTCCGTCGAGCGGGCCGCCGGCGCTTTCGCGGGCCGCCGGCGCTTTCGCGGGCCGCCGGCGCTTTCGCGGGCCGCCGGCGCGGTCGCGGGGCCGCCGGGGCCGTCAGCGCACGAAGGTGAAGCGGCGCTCGTCGTCGCCCCAGCCCCCGGCGCCCAGCAGACGGAAGACGATCCGCTGGCTGCACGCGGCGCGCGGCTGCAGGCCAAAGTCGCGCGAGTCGTCGTGGTAGCTCCGGTTGTCGCTCAGCAGGAAGACCGTGTCGGGCCGCACCTCCACGCGGTGGCGGCGCTCGCGCGGAGGCTTGCGCCCCGTCGCCCGCAGGTGAAGGCCGGGGCCCATCATCACCATGTCGCACGAGATCGGGACCGCGTTGCCCGTGGCCGGGTCGTCGATGCTCAGCTTCGGCTCGGTGCACGCGACCTCGGCGTCGTAGCGCTGCCCGTTCACGACGAGGGCGCTGTGGTCGACCTCGACCGTGTCGCCCGGCACGCCCGCGATCCGGCCCACGATGTGGCTGTCGGGGGTCTCGGGATCCGGGCACCGCACCAGCTCGCCGAAGCCGGGCGTGCCCCGCGTCAGCACGACGACCACGTCGCCCGGGGCGAGGCTCGGCGCGATCGAGGCGCCGAGGCTCGGGTCGTTCGGCACCGTCCAGACGTCGAGGACGAGCGCGCGGAGCACGGCGCCGATCACCAGCAAGGTCCCCACGATCCAGAGCAGCCCGTTGAACAGCTTCCGCATGCGGCCCCGCAGCCTAGCGCAGCGGCGGCCGCGGGCGGCGAGCAAGACAGGCTCGCGGACGCCGCGGCCCCGTCAACGCAGGCAGCTCCGGTACGGCGGCAGCTCGCTCGGGCTCGCGCCCGCCGCGATCTCGCGGGCGGCGGAGAACAGCTCGGGCCACACGTCGAGGCGGCTGAAGTACGAGGTGCCGGTCGTGATCTCGTCGCCGTCCATCACGCTCGACGAGATCACGCCGACGACGTCGCCCCCCATGTCGCTGCGCGCGGGCCCCCCCGAGTCGCCGGGGCAGATCGAGGCGGTCGCGACGAAGTGCCCGGGGCCCACCGTGTCGATCGTGCCGCCCGGCCGCGGCACGAGGTGGACCGGGGAGCGCGAGAGCGCGCAGCGGCCGAAGCCGTACGGCGTCACGTACTCGCTGGACCCGGGCACCGCCTCGATCCGCGGCGCGAGGGTCGGGATCCCGATCAGGCGGCGCGACAGCACGAGGATGGCGATGTCGCCCTCGCCCGACGTGTACCCGCAGTCCGGCGACACCACCGCGCGGACCGAGACGTCGCCCCAGGGCAGGTGGTCGCCCCCGAGCTCGATCGAGATGGCCTCGGGCTCCTGATCGCGGCGCAGCGTCCTGCCGTTCTCGTCGCGCGCCGCGACGCAGTGGTGCGCGGTGAGCACCAGGTCCTCGGTGATGAGCGTCCCCGTGCAGGTCACGTCGGTGACGATCCGCACGATCGCGTCCTCGTTCGTCGCCAGCTCGAACGGAGGCCGCAGCTGGAACGGGCGCTGCTCCTGGCCCGGCTTCGCCGCGGGGATCGGCAGCCCCGCGTTGGTGATCGGCGCCGCGCAGCCCGCGGCGGCGGTGAGGGCGAGCACGGCAGCGACCACGGCGCCGTGTCGGTACAGCCCTGTCCATGCGGTCGACAAGGCGCCCAGCGTGCAAGCTTGCGGCTGTTCCACCTGAGGGAGACCCTCCCAAGCGCAACCGGTTGTTCAATCGGACAGCGCCCCCGGTGTCGACGCGCCGAGCAAGACCCAAGGCTACGACATGAGAAGGTGACCGTCATTCGACATCGACAGGGTTTCCAAGCTTGGATACGACCTCAACGATCGTCGATCTCGCCGTCGCGCCGCCGCGCTGTCACAGACGCCTTCCGCCGGACTGCCACCCTGTCCAGCCAGACCGAATAGATTGGTTCCGGGCAGAACGATTCCGACGCGCGCGTCGAGATCGTGTCGCCTCGGCCGTCGCTGACGCGCCCTCGGCGCGCTGCGTTCAGCGCATCGCAACGAGGCGCACCTCGTTCGCGCTGCGCTCGTAGGCGGCGCGCACGGCGGTCGCGTCGATCTGCGGATCCTCGACGCCCGCGGCGACGAGCTGCTCGAGGAACGCGCGCTGGCGCTCGGACTTCGCCTCGAGCCACGCGGGGCAGCCGCCGGTCGCGCAGGCCGCCGAGGCCTGCTCGGCCGCGGCGAGCGCGTCGTGGACGCGACCGCGGCGGAGCAGCGCGCGCGCCGAGAGGTGCGCCGCCTCCGGGAGCTCGCGCACCTCGCGGGGGGCGGCCTCGAGCGCCGAGGAGGCGAGGCCCGGCTGCTCGCGCTCCAGGTAGGCCGCGGCGAGCGCGGTGACGCTCGCCGGCGTCCGGCCCTCGGCGTAGCGGGTCTCGAGCGCCGCGAGCTCGCCGAGCCCCGCCGTGGCGCGCGGCGGCAGCAGCTGCGACGCCTTGACGCTCGGCCCGAGCCCGACCGTCCAGATGACCCCCGCCAGCACCACGCCGTTCGCGACGAACAACCCGAAGCGCATCACTCGACCTCCAGGAAGAAGCAGACTGGAACTGCTGACTGAGATTGAGCGACAGCCGGGCGGCGCGAAGGTTCCCGCGAGGTGCGAAGGACGCGCGATCGGGGGGGGCGGCTCACCCACAGGGCGGCCTGGACGGCGGCGGGGCTACTCGCTCGGGAGCACCACGAGGTCGTCGCGGTGGACGACGACGTCGTCGCCGGACTCGTCGCGCTTCTTCCGCGCGATGCGCGCCGCGTCGCCCGCGGACATCCGCGCGAGCCCGCGCGCGATCTCGGTGCCCTCCGGGTCGAAGACGGCCACGGCGTCGCCCGGGAGGAAGGTGCCGCGCACGCCGAGGACGCCGACGGCGAGGATGCTCCGGTTCTTCGAGGCGATCGCCTCGGCGGCGCCCCGGTCGACGAGGATCGCGCCGCGCGGGCGCAGCGTGTAGGCGATCCAGTGCTTGCGCGCGTTGAGCCGCTGCGGCACGGCGGCGAAGAGGGTGCCGACGTCCTCGCCCGCGAGGATGCTCGTGATGATGCCCGGCTCGCGGGCGGCGGCGATGACCACGTGCGAGCCCGCGAGCGTGGCGCGCCGCGCGGCCTCCACCTTGCTGGCCATGCCGCCGGTGCCGACGCCGGAGGTCGAGGCGCCGGCGAGGTGCCGCGCCTCGCGGGCGACGCTGCGCACGAACGGCACGCGGCGCCCGTCGCCGTCGAGCAGGCCCTCGACGTCCGAGAGGAGGATCAGGAGATCGGCCTCGCAGAGTGGGGTCACCATCGCGGCGAGCTGGTCGTTGTCGCCGAACTTGATCTCCTCGACCGCGACGGCGTCGTTCTCGTTGATGATCGGGATGGCGCCCGCCTCGAGCAGCGCGGCGAGGGCGTTCCTCGCGTTGTTGGTGCGGGTGCGGTCCGCGAGGTCGGCGTGCGTGAGGAGCACCTGCGCGACGAGCAGGCCCACCTTGCCGAAGGCCTCCTCGTAGCGCTGCATCAGCACGCTCTGGCCGGCCGCGGCCGCGGCCTGGAGCCAGGCCATGTCCTTCGGGCGCGCCTTCAGCCCGAGCTTCGCCACGCCGAGGGCGATGGCGCCGCTCGACACGATGACGAGGTTCCGGCCGGCGCGGGCGCGGAGCGCGGCCACCTCGACGGCGAGCCGGTCCCAGGCGTCGCCGGACAGGCTCTTCGAGCCGATCTTGATGATGACGCGGCGGCAGCGCTTGAGCGCGGCGCGCGCGCCCTCTGGATCGGGCTCGGGCGTGGCGATGCCCGCGTGGCGGCCCGTGGCGGCGCCCTTCGCGGCGGTGCGTTCCTCGTGCTCAGTCATGGGGGAGGCCGGCGGCGGCGATCTCGTCGAAGGCCACGTCGAGGCGGCGCTCGATGTACTCGGGGGCGGCGGCGCCCGCGAGCAGGAACGCGTCGATCCAGCGCGTGAACTCGTCGCGCAGGTCCTCCGCGCCGCTCGGCAGGATGGTGACGCTCGCGCGAAGCGAGGGGGACAGCGCGCGCCGCACGGCGCGATCGACGGCGTCGCGGATCCAGCGCGCCTCCTCGGCGTGGATGCGGACGGCGCTGGTCCGCCGGACGCGCGTGATGTAGCGGTTCAGGAGGTGGCCGAGGGCGTAGACCTCGAGGCCGCGCGCGGCCGCCGCGAGCGCGAGGGCCGGGTTGAGCCGCCGGAGGACCTCCTTCGTGACGAGCTGCGCGGCCTTGCGGAACGGGGTCTGATCCGCGCCGGGCTGGATGAGCAGGGCGCGCGCGTCGGTGGTGAGGCTGAGGCCGTGGCGGGCGACCGTGTCCTGGACGATGGCCCCGCGGATGCGCAGGAGCATCCGATCGGGGAGGACCGGGACCGGGATCCACGAGGCGCCCACCGCGAACGCGGTGAGCACGGCGAGTCGACCTCCGGGAGGCGGGCCGCCCGGGGTGACCTGAGCGGCGGACGGCGGGTTCGCGGCGGGTTCGGATGACATCGCGCGCACGGTACTACGGCGCCCGACGGGTGGCGAACAGGTGGCGATGCCGGCGCGCGGGGCCCGGAGGCAGAGGCGCGCGCGGCCCTCAGAAGAGGGGCGTGAGCTCGACGATCGCGGCGCGGCAGCGCGTGGCGGCCAGGACGAGGTCGCGGGTCGTCGCGCCCTCGGGCAGCGCGG
>JAICEP010000648.1 GCA_025924095.1 Sorangium sp. | reverse complement strand
TCCTCACCGAGGATGCCGACCTGCCCGGCGACGACGAGGTGCCCGCTCGAAGGGCAGATCTCACCGGCTCGGGCATGAGCACCGAGACGGAGGAGACGCTCGCGCTGTTTCTCGCCCAGCCAGGAACGCCGCGCCGCGCGGCGAGCGACACGGTGAGAGCCCTTCGCCTGATCGCGGAGGCGCTGCTCACGCAGGGCAGGTACGAGGAGGCCGAGGCGCTGCTCTCGCGAGGGCTCGCGCGCGCCGGGGAGCTTCCGCCGACGCACGAGGAGCGCTGGCGCACGATGGTCAGCCTCGGGCGGGTCCGCGCCCTGGAGAGGCGCGGCGAAGACGCCCGAGCCGTGCTGCGCGACGCGGCCGACGCCGTCCCCCGCGAGCGGCACGTCGACCGCGCCCGCGTCTTCGGCGAGCTCGCGCGCGTCGAGCAGGCCGCCGGGGACGCCCGCGCAGAGGCCACGGCGCGGCGCGCGCTCGAGCTGTACAGGAGCGCCGCGTGCTCGGCGGAGGAGAGGAGCGACGCGCAGCGGGAGCTCCAGCCGATCGCCGACAGCGGCCGCGCGCGCTCGTCGGCGCAGAGCTAGTCACGAGGGCTGCGCGGCTGGGATGTCCTCGATCAGGCTGTAAGCGACCCCCTCCCGGTCGAGCCGCGCGCGCGCCGTCGCGAAGGCGAGCGGGCTCCTGTCGCCGCCCACAAAGCGGCGGCCGAGCCGCGCCGCGGCGACGAGCGTGGTGCCGCTGCCGCACATGAGATCCGCGACGGTCGCGCCGGGCGCGGACGACGCGCGGACGATGCGTTCCAGCAGCCGCACCGGCTTCTGCGTGGGGTAGCCGGTGGCCTCGCGGCGCAGCGGGGTGTTGGCGACCATCCCGGGGATGTCGGTCCACACGCTCCCGAGCCGGCGGCCCTCGTCGGCGTAGTACCGGTACGCCTTGCCGCCGAGGACGCGCTCGCGGTAGAGGCGGCCGTCGTCGTCGCGGTGCTTGAAATGCATCGCGAGGCTCGTCTCCGCGAAGGGCTCGCGGAGCGTCGGATCCGCGGCGTTGTAGACGACCTGGCCGCGCTCGCTCGCGGCGCGGGCATAGAGGAGGATCGTCTGGTGCGTGACGGAGAAGCCGCGCGCGCCGCGGCCGCCGTTGCCCGGCGCCCAGATGATCTCGCCGAGGAACGCGCCGCGGCCGAAGAGGCGATCGCACGCGACCTTCGCGTCGTGCACCGCGCGGTGATCGAGGTGCAGGTACAGCGTCGCGCCCTCGGCCATGCGATCGCGGATGGCCTCGAGGCGCGGGGCGAGCATCGCGACGAGGGCGTCGGCGCTCGCGCGATCGTCGTACGCGTCGGGGCCGCTCTCCGGCCTGCGCCGCCCGCGCGCCTGGCCGCGCGCCGCCCGCGCGGTCATCGTCGTCCCGACGCCGAAGGGAGGATCGAGGTAGACGAGATCGAACCGCACCTCGGAGGGGAGCGCGGCGCAGACGTCGGCGGCGTCGCCAAGCGCGAAGAGGTGGCTCACAGCGCGCTGTCGGGAGCCGCCACGCGGGAGCCCGCAGCGGCGCCTCCGGGCAGGAGGTCGTCGAGGAGCGCGGCGGCGAGGTCGTCGTCCGACGGCGCGACGAGCTGCGGCACCGCAGGGAGCCACGGCCAGTAAGGGCCGCCGCCGAGGCAGCCGGACAGGAAATCGTCCGGCGCGCACGCGACGCGGAGGTGGATGTGATCGGCGTGCGCCGTGCTGTCGCCCGGCTGGAGCAGCACGCTCTCGGCGTACCAGATGAGCTCCGGGTCCTCGCCGAGCGCGCGGGCGTACTCGATGATCAGCGCCTCGATCCAGCGGGCCAGGAAGAGCCACTGGACGTGCGCGTCGGGCGAGCGGACGAGCGACTTCACGAGCAACCACTCCCGCTCGACGTCGAGACGGACGTACTCGTCCGCGCCGGACGAGTCGCCGAGCCGCGCGAGCCCGTCCGGCCCGAACTCGACGAAGCCGGGCGAGCGCACCGAGCGGCCGTCCGGGGTGAGCGCGTACAGCAGGAGATCCGCGTCGCGCCCGGTGCGGTGGGACCGGTGCCCCCGGGTGGCGCCACCGTGGCGCGCGGAGAGATCGCCGACGAAGAGCGGCTCGCCGCCAGGCCGCGCGCGCGCCACCTCGGCGGCGGCGCGCTGGACGGCGGCGACAAGCCCCGCCGTCCCCCACCGGACGCCGTTGCTGCGGAGCAGGCGGTAGCCCTCGCCCTGCCTCGGCAGCTCGACGGCATCGGTGATGACGCCGTGGTGCGGGACGCCGATCGAGCCGCGGAGCGCAGGGGCGAGCGGCGTGGGCGAAGCGCCGACGCAGGCCGCGCAGCAGAGCGCGACGAGCCCGAGGAGGAAGGGGGTGAAAAGAGCACGGCTGGGCATGACGAAGATCCGACGCGCCTTCGGCCCCCGCCGCGCCCGCCCGCGCTGGAGGCCCGCGGCGACGCCCCGGCGTCGCTCTCGCCGGCGATACCCTCGCCGGCGCCGGAGGGAAAGTTCTCGTGGATGCGGCCCCGCCCGCCGCGCCCGCGCGCTCCGGATCGACAGCGGAAGCCGGGCCGGACCGGCGCGCTCCGGCGTCGAGCAGGCGCGCCACCCCCTGCCCGCACGCCGCGATCAGCGCTAACACCCACCGCCCATGGAGCCCAACCACCGCGCCCCCCCGGGGAACACGAGCGCGGATCGCCGCCCGCCCACGTCGGATCGACGCCCGCCCACGCCGACGGCGGATCGACGCCCAAAGGCGGAGGACGAACCCGAGGGCGTCGCCTGGAAGGGAGCCCTCGCCATCGCGCTCGCCGTCGGAGGCCTCGTGGTGTGGCGCGCCTGCTCGACACCGGATCGCGCCGCGAGCGACGCCGCCGCGGCGCCGAGCGCGATCCCCGGGGCGAGCGATCCGGCCGATCCCGCCGCGAGCGCGGCGAAGGCGCCGCGCTGCGCGGCCGCGAGCGCGGCGCCGTTCGTCATCGGCGACGCGCCGCCGCCCGCGCGCGGGCCCGACGGCGCGGGGGGCGGCGCGGCGGACAGCGCCGAGGACCTCGCGCCGTTCGCCGTCGAGGTCGGCCGCGGAGCGGCGTTCGCCGGCGGGTTCGCCGTGGGCGCCCAGCGGGAGGCGGAGGGCGGGACCGTCGCGATGGTGGCCACGCTCTCGGCCGACGGCGCGCAGGGAAAGCTCATCCGGCTCGCGCGATCGCGGGGCGACATGGATCCGCCGGTCGTCGCCGGCGCAGGCGGCGCGATCCTCGCCGCGATGCTCGAGCCGAACGCCGGCGGGCGCGCCATCAAGGTCGCCAGGGTCGAAGGGGAGCACGTCACCTGGGGGGCCGAGCTCGCCGAGGGGCGGGACGAGTCGCTCGCGCTCGACATCGCCGCGTCCGGCGAGCGCGCGGTCATCGTCTGGGACGACGTGACCCGCGACGGCAAGCGGTCGCGGATCATGCTCGCGTCCGCCGACGTGGGCACGCTGCGCTCCGTCACCTCGGCCCGCCCCGTCTCCCAGCCGAGCACCGACGCGGAGATGCCGCGCGTGATCGGCCGGCCGGGCGGCTACTGGCTCGCGTACATCGCGCGCGCCGAGGAGCCGGCGCGAAAGGCAGCGACCGAGCCGAGCGAGGTCAACGAGGACACCGCCGCGGCAGGCGAGACGATCACCCACCAGTGGCTCGAGGTGGTCCCGCTCGACGAGACCGGCGCGCTCACCTCCACGCCGCGCGCGGTCACGCCCAGGGACGGGCACGTGCTCGCCTACGACCTGACGCTCAGCGACGACGACGGCCTCCTCCTGGCCTTCCGCGACGACGACACCCCGAGCGGCTCGATCGGAGGGCGCATCAGCGCCGTGCTTGTGCGGCTCGGCGGCGCGAGCGAGCCGCGCGTGCTCGTCGGCGGCGCGGGCGAGCAGGACGCCCCGCCCGAGGCGGCGCTGGGCGTGGGCGCCGGGGTCCCGGCGCTCCTCCCCAGCGCTCGAGGGGCAGGCCCCGGCGGCGCGCGCGAGGGCGCCGCGGCATGGCTCGCGATCGCGAACGCTTCCGGGCCGACGCAGCTCGCGGCGCTCACCGCGAGGGGCGAGCTCGCAGACGGGCTGCACGCAGAGCCGGCGCTCGGGCGCGGCGAGCCCATCGCGGCCTCCGCAGAGGCGCTGCTCGTGGCGCACCCGGCCGGAAAGGCGATGAAGCTCGGCGTGCTGCGCTGCACGATGACAGCCCCACCCAACAAGTAGACCCGCACCGGATCGACAAGCGCGGCGTCGCTCGCGCGGGCACCTGGACTGTGGATTGAGAGCGCGCGGATGTGTAGCATCCGCTGCGGTGGCCCACGGTGATGATCCGCAAGACGGAGCGTCGCGCCGGCCTGGTTTCCCTAGCTTGCCCGGAACGCCGGACGAAGCTGGCTGGGAAGCCAACGCCGGCAACGCTCAAATGACGCGCGCAAGCGCGCAACCGCATCCGGGCGCGAAGACGCTGCTCGTCGGCACAGGCACGCCGAAGCTCGGCGCGCTGCCGAACGCGAACGCGCCGCCGGAAGGCGAACCGCCGCCGGCCGCGCACGCGCCGGCGACCGCGACGCCGCTGCCGAACGCGACGGAGGCGACCGCGACGCCGCTGCCGAACGCGACGGTGGCGCCCGCGACGCCGCTGCCGAACGCGCCGGCGGCGACCGCGACGCCGCTGCCGAGTGCGACGGCGACCGCGACCCCGCTGCCGAATGCGACGGCGACCGCGACC
>JAICEP010000647.1 GCA_025924095.1 Sorangium sp. | reverse complement strand
GGGGGCGCCGGTGTCCGCGAGTTGGAAGGCCAGCCGCTCGCGCGGCAGCTCCGGGTCGAGAGGGAGATAGGCGCCGCCCGCCTTGAGCACCGCGAGCAGCGCGACGACGAGCTCGATGGAGCGCTCCATGCACACGCCGACCAGACGATCGGGGCCGACACCGGCCCTCCGCAAGCGGCGGGCGAGCGCGTTGGCGCGCGCCTGGAGCTCGCCGTAGCTGAGCCGTTCGTCTCCGAGGATCACGGAGCTCGCGTCCGGGGCCCCGGCGCTCGTGGCCTCGATGAGCTCATGGATGCAAAGCTCTTCCGGGAACGCGCTCTGCGTCTGGTTCCAGAGAGCCTGTTCGCCGAGCTCGGCGGCGGACGCGAGCGTCAGATCGCCTATCGGGCGTTCGCCGGCCGCCGGCAGCGACAGCAGCAGGTGCTCGAAGCGCCGGCTGAGCGCCTCCACTCGAGCCAGGTCGAAATGGGGACGCCAGTAGCCGAGCGCGTACTCGAGGCGGTCTTCCAGCGTGACCTGGAGCGTCAGCGCGTAGCTCGTCGGGCCTACGCCCTCGACGTCGGACAGCGTCACCTCGCCCTGAGCTGCCTCGCGCAGCGCGCGGTCGACCGGGTAGTTCTGGAACGCTAGCAGCGTATCGAAGAAGGCCTGGCCGTTGCCTGCGCCCCAGCGCTGGATCTCATGCAGCGGCGTGTGCTCGTGCTCGCGCGACTCGGAGTTGTTCTCCTGGAGCTGGCGCAAGAACGCGCCCAGCGTCTGGCTCGGCGCGGGCCCCGCGATCACGGGCAGGGTGTGGATGAACGGACCGAGCAACGCCTCCACCCCGGGCAGCGCCGCCGGGCGACCCGAAACAGCCGCACCGAAGGCGACCGTGCGCTGGCGGGTATAGCGCTGGAGCAGCAAGACCCACGCCGCCTGGACGACAGTGTTCAGGGTCACGCGCTGCTCCTTGGCGAACTTCACCAGCCGCGCCGTCTGCTCGCGATCGAGCCCGCCGCCGAGCACGCCGTGGCCGTTCTCGCGTTGCGGCTCGCCAAGCCCATCGGGGCAGAGGAGCGTCGGCTGTTTCAGCCCCTCGAGCTGCTTCTTCCAGAACGCCTCGCTGGCGCGCCAATCTCTGCGCGCGAGCCAGGCGATGTAGTCCTTGTAGCGCGCCTGCACCGGGGGCAGCGCCTGGCCGGCGTAGAGCCGCAGCACCTCATCGATCTGCCGCGACGAGCTCCAGCCGTCGATCAGCACGTGATGGTGCGTCCAGATCAAGTGGTAGCGTTGCTCGTCCAGCCTGAGCAAGAGCACCTTCTGCAGCGGCGGGCGGCGCAGATCGAACGGCACCGCGAGCTCCTCACGGGCGAACGCGCGGAGCGCGTCTGGGCCGAGCTCGCGCCCGCGCACGTCGATCTCGCGGCACGCGAACTCGACCTTGGCGAACACCACCTGCAGGGCGCGTTCGGGCAAGAAGCCCGTGCGCAGGATGTCGTGGCGATCGTAGACCTCTTGCCAGGCGGCGCGGAAGCGAGCGACGTCGAGCCCTTCGATGGTCACCCGAACCTGGTTCACGTACACACCGGAATCGGGGCTGTAGAGGGAGTGGAACAGCATGCCCTGCTGGACCGGCGACAGCGGGGAGGCGTCGGCGATCTGCTCGCGACGCGCACCGAGGCTCTCGCGCTCGGCGTCGCTGAGCGTGACCGGCGGCAGCGCCGGCGCCGCTGCATCGGCGGCCCCCGGAGCGGCCTGGCTCTGGGCCGCCTCCGACTGCAGCGCCAACGCCTCCAGCGTCTGGTGCTGGAAGATGTCGCTCGGGCGCAGCGTGATGCCGGCCCGCCGGGCGCGGCTGACCACCTGGATCGCGATGATGGAGTCGCCGCCGATCGCGAAGAAGTTGTCGCGCACGCCCACGCGCGTCACCCCGAGCAGGTCACGCCAGATCTCGGCCAGCTCGGCCTCGCGACGCGTGCGTGGCGCGGCGTAAGGCGCGCTCGACTCGGGCGCGTCCATGGCCGCGAGCGCCTCGCGGTCGACTTTACCGTTCGGCGTCAGCGGAAGCTGATCGAGCACGGCGAACTGAGCGGGCAGCATGTAGTCGGGCACGCGCTGCTCGAGATGCTGCCGGAGCCGAGGGCCCAAACCCTGCTTCAACTTCGCCAGCAGCGGATCATTGGCGTAGCTCGCCCAGGGCCGAACGGGCGCGTCAGCGCGCTCCGCATCGCCATGCGCTGCCGGAGCTTCTGCGCGCGGGTCCTCGAACAGCACGTCGAACGCGCCCTCCGCGCCGTCCGGCGACCAGCGCAGCTGGACGCGATAGCCGTGCGCCTCGCCGAGCGCCCAGTAGTCCTCCGGCTCCTCGCCGTCGCGCGCCGTGGTGGCCAGCATCGAGCGCAGCTCGGTCACGCTCGAGCGCGGATCGCCATTCTCGAGCGCGCGCCACAGGGCGCGATCGAGCGATAGCCGGCGATTCGGGAGCCCCAGCAGCAGCACGCGCCCGGGGCGGTTCGCGAGCCGGGCCTCGAGCTCGGCGATGGTGTTCACGCCCGACGCTGGCTCGCCGCTCCAGCCCGTGCTCGCGGACCCGAAGCGCAGCACCACGTCGTAGCGATAGCGGCAGAGCTCGTTGTCGGCGTAACCGCGCTTCAGCAGCACCTCGGCGCGCCCGCCGTTCGCGCGCGCCCAGGCATCGAACAGGCCGGGATCGAGCACGAGCTCCTTGTCGTGCGCCATGGCTCGCTCGACGCGCCGCCTGAGCTCGCCGAGGTGGCAGCCGTCTGCCGCCTTGGCCAGCTCGACGCTGGCGTGAAAGAACCCGAGCAGCGGCTTCGACCGCACGTCACCGACGAACAGCGCCCCTCCCGGAGAGAGCACGGGGCGCGCGCCGTCGAGCACGCCGATCAAATAGTCGATGTCCACGAAGTACTGGACGACGGAGTTGAGCACGACCGCGTCGAAACGACGGGCGCCGAGACCGTCGAAATTGAGCGCCTCGCGCTGGAACAGCTCCACGTGTTCGAAGCCCGAGCGCGTGCCGAGCCAGCTGCGCAGGTCGCGGAGCGCCTTGGCGGAGAAATCGCTGCCGACGTACTCTCGGCTTTCGGGCGCCAGATGCTCGAGCAAGAGCCCGATGCCGCAGCCGATCTCCAGCACGCGCTCGGCGCCGAGCGCGCGCAGGCGCAAAAGGGTGTGCTCGAGCCAGTGTTGCATCTCGCCCTGCGCGATCGGGGCGCCGGTGTAGCTGCTATTCCAGCCCGTGAACGTGGGGCCCGTGGTCGTGGCGTCGACGGCGTAGGCGCCGTCGAAGACGGCTTGCCACTCTTCGGTGGCCTCGCTCGTCAGGCGGCTATCCTCGGCGGCCCCGAGCGCCCGCAGCGCCGCGTCGTTCGAAACGACGTACGCCAGGAGGCGCGTGTCCGACTCGCTGCCGCGCTGAGCGAGCACGATCGCGCTGTCCACGGCTTCATGCTCGAGTAGACGCGCCTCGATCTCGCCGAGCTCGATGCGGTGGCCGCGCACCTTGACCTGATGATCCCTGCGTCCGACGAACTCCAGGTCGCCGCCGGCCCGGTGCCGTACCAGGTCTCCCGTGCGGTACATGCGCGCGCCGGGCTCCGCCGACAGCGGGTCGGGCACGAAGCGCTCGGCGGTCAGGCCCGGGTGCCCGGCGTAGCCGCGCGCCAGCGTCGCGCCGCCGATGTAGAGCTCGCCGGTGACACCGGGCGGCACCCAGCCGAGCGCGCCATCCAGCAACGAAACGCGGGCGTGACGGATCGGCATTCCGATCGGCACGACGCGTGCTGGCAGCTCACCGTGACTTTGCCAGAACACGGCGTCGATGGCCGTCTCCGTCGGCCCGTACAGATTGCACAGACCCGCCGGGCGCACGCGCGTGACCTGACGCAGCAGATCGAGCGACACGGCTTCGCCGCCGCAGAACAGGTGCTCGAGCCGCCCCAAGCTGTCCGGTGCGTTCGACTCGGCCAGCAAGAGCTGGAGCAGCTGGGGCACCACCTGCAGCACCGTCACGCCGTCGCGCTCGATCTGGGCGAGCAGCGCGGCGGGGTCGTGCAGCACGCCCGGGTCCCCGAGCACCAGCTCGCCGCCGGTCATGAGCGGCAGCCAGAACTCCCACACCGAGGCGTCGAAGCTCACCGGCGTCTTCTGCAGCACGCGAGTGCTGGAGTCGAAGCCGAACGCCTCGATCATCCAGTCCATATGCGCGAGCAGCGCAGCGTGAGAGAGCAGCGCGCCCTTCGGCTTGCCCGTGGAGCCCGACGTGTAAATGCAGTACGCCAGGTTCTGCGGGTGCAGGGGAGCGACCTCGAAGCCCGCCATGGCGAACGCGCACGACGCTCCGAGTGGGCTCGGGAGCTCTCGGCACGCGACGCCGAACCCGGCCAGCCGCGATCCGAGCGCGCTCTGAGTCAACACAAGGCCGACCGCGCCGTCCTCGATCATGTGGCGCAAGCGATCGTCCGGGTAGCTCGGGTCGAGCGGCAAGTACGCCCCGCCTGCCTCGAGGATGCCGAGCAAGCCCACGACCATCTCGAACGAGCGCTCGGCGCACAGACCGACCACAACGTCGGGGCCGACTCCGGCTGCGCGTAGCTCGCGCGCCAGGCGCCGCGCCTCGCCGACGAGCTCCGCGTAGCTCAGAGTCACGTTCCCGGAGCGTACGGCCACGGCATCGGGCCGCTCCAGCGCGCGCGCGGCGACGCGCTGCTGCACCGTGCCGCCGGCTGCGTGCG
>JAICEP010000646.1 GCA_025924095.1 Sorangium sp. | reverse complement strand
CGCGTCGACGATCGTCACGTAGGTATCGACGCCGAGCGAGCTGCACGTCGTGCCCAGCGGGCCGTCGAGCGTCTCTGCCCTGATGCGCCCGACCGACCCGTCGGGGACGGTCACAGAGAACACGTCCACATCGCCTTCGGGATCGATGAACGCGCGGATCCGGCCGTCGGGCGCGATCGAGAAGGCGTCATTGGCCGACGTGAAGCCGTCGTTCGGCTCGACCTCGCACCCGGGCTCCACCTGACATGCGCGCGAGCAGCAATCGCCGTCCTCGCTGCCGCCGTCGTCGCAGGTCTCCGCGCCGCCCAGCGCGCCGTTGCCGCACCCGGCGGTGCACGTGCTCGGCGCCCCGGCGCACGAGAATCCGGGCTCGATCGCGCAGCCCGGGTCGCACCCGTCGCCGGCCGTCCGATTCCCGTCGTCGCACCCCTCGGCGGGCGCGCCGACGGCCCCGTCGCCACACACCGCGCCGGGCGCGCCGCCGCTGCCCCCATCGCCGCCGCTGCCGCCTTCGCCGCCCTCGCCGCCAGCGCCGCCTTCGCCGCCGGCGCCGCCGCCGCCGCCGGCGGGGGGCGCATCAATCTTGCTGCGGTCCGCGGCGACGAGCAGCTCGCACCCGCTCAGGGCCGGAGCCGCCAGACCAAGGAGCAACGGGAGCGCGGTCCTGCGATCGAAAATCATGAAGTCTGAGGCCTCGGCTCGGCGCGATCATGGCAATCACGGCTATCACGGTAGGAGCGTTACACGCGCTCCGATGCGCCGCGGCCGGCAGCAGACCGAAGCCCCGCCGTTGCGTCAAGGGACAGCGCGCGCCGTGCCTCAGTACGTCACGACGACCCTCTTGCGCAGGTACTCGTCGCTGTCGATCTGGGAGAGCATGAAATGCGCCACGTCCTCGCGCGAGATCGTGGGGCCACCAAAGAAGTAGCCGCCGAGCGGCAGGTGGTCGACGCTGGCGCGGTACTCCTTGGTGAGCCGTCCATCCGTGAGCTTGGAGGGGCGCACGACGGTCCAGGTCACATCGCTCCGGCGGACGGCCTCTTCCATGCGCATCATGTCGGAATGCCGGTTGCGGCGCAGCGGCTTGACCAGGAGGCGGAACCAGAGCGCGCTCTGCTGCTCCTCGTCGATGCCCGCCGAGGTGACGGCGATCAGGCGGCGGACGCCGTGCTCCTTCATCGCGCCGAGGACATTGGAGATGCCCTCGGAGTAGACGCGCGTCGGACCCATGCCTTGCGCCCCGAGGGCGGAGAGGACGGCGTCGTGGCCGGGCACGGCGCGCGACACCTGCTCGGCATCCATGATGTCGCCCCGGAGCGCGCGCAGCCGCTCGTGGTGCGGGACAGGGAGGGTGGCCGGCGTGCGCGCGAAGGCGGAGACCTCGTGGCCAGCCTCCAGGGCCTGACGGACCAGCGCGGCGCCCGTGCCCCCGGTCGCCCCCAAGATCAGCAGTCTGCTCATGTGCCGCCAGCCTACTCGGTCTGCCGCGGCGGGTTCAACACGCGCGTCGTGACGCGCCGCAGAGGCGCGCTGTCGCTCACGCTCGCCGCGTGAGCGAATCCTGGGTGTGCTCACAAGACGACACTGGCAACCCCCGACTCACCGATACGAAGGACCCCCGAACCTCGTTCTGCGTCGTGGAGCCGCAGGCGCGCCGCCGGGGGCGGGACGCCGGCCTCATCCATCGAGATCTGCCGGGGATCCGGGCGAGCGGCGCTCCGCCCGTCAGGCGCCGAGCCGCAGCCACGCGACAACGCCGTGGTGATCCGAGCCGGAGAACGGCGCCCGCTCGCAGCGCGTGACCGTCCACCCCTCCGCCGGTTGAACGAAGACATAATCGATGCGGCGCAGCGGCAGGCCCGCCGGCCAGGTGCCGCCGGCCTTGCCGGGGTGCGCCTGCGTCCAGGCGTCGAGCCAGCAGCCGTCTCCGGCGCTCGCCTGGAGGTAACAGACCGCCTCCTCGCTCGGGAGCGCGTTGAAGTCGCCCATCAGCACGGCGCCGAGGCTCCCCGACTTCTCGCGCTCGCGCGCGGCGAAGCGGACGAGCTCGCGCACGGTGCGCGCCCGCGCGCGCTTCGACAGCGAGAGGTGGGTGACGAGCACGTCGATCACCGCGCCCGCGTGCCGGATCGCGGCGCGCAGGACCACGCGCTGGCTGTCGCGCTCGAACGGGTCCTCGCGATCGAGCGTGAGCGCCTCCAGGGAGTGATCGAGCACCTCGATGTCCTCCCTGCAGAGCAGCGCGACCCCCTCGCACTCGCCGCCCGCGGCGACCCGGCCGGGCGCGAACCAGGCCCTGTATCCGCCGGCGAGCCGCGCGAGCTCGCCGGCCTGGCCGAGATCGCCGCTCGCGCCCGGCGCGTGCACCTCCTGGAGCCCGATGATGCCGGGGCGCAGATCGCTGATGAGCCGGGCCAGCATCGTCCGGCGCCGCTCCCAGAGGGCGGCTCCCCCCCAGATGTTCTGGGTCAGAATGACGAGGTCGTGATCCTGGCTCAAATGCCTCCTCCTCGGGCGTCAATCCGGGGATGTCTTGACCAGCTTGTCGAGGAGGCTCAAGGCCCCGTGAGCGAGCCAGTCAGCGGCCTTGCCCTGGAGCGACCGCGCCGCGAGCGAGCCCCGGGTCACCGGCCGCGAGTCCGCCCTGTCCCTCGAGAACAGGTCCGCCACCTGCGCGACGAACGCCGGATCGAACACGAAGAGATTCACCTCGTTGACGGCGCTCAGGCTGCTCGGGTTCGCGTTGAACGTGCCTATCGTGCACCAGTCGTCGTCGACCAGCGCGAACTTCGAGTGCATGACGTCCCGCTGGTACTCGAAGAGCTTGAAGCCGCGATCGAGCCACGCGGCGTGCTCGGCGCGCGCGGCGCGCTGGACGATCGGCAGGTCGGTCTCGCCGGGGAGGAGGATCTGGACGTCGACGCCGCGCGAGGCGGCGTCGACGAGATCCTTGAGCATCCCGGCGGGCGGGAAGAAATAGGCGTTCTCGATCCAGACGCGCTCCCTCGAGCGCTGGATGGCCTCGCGGTAACGGGAATAGACCCGGGCGTTGTCGTCCGGCGTGTCCGCGACGAGCTCGAGGTCCGGGTACTTGCGCCCCGTCGCGAAGTCGCGCAGCCCCTCGGAGCCGCCGTCGGCCTCGCGCCAGCGCTGCTCGAAGAGGAAGGCGAAATCGTCGACGCAGGGGCCCTCGAGACGCATACAGACGTCGTGCCACCCCTTGCCTCCGCGCCGCATGGGCAGCCACTCGTCTCCCCACGCGGCGCCGCCGGTGTAGGCGTTGTCGTCGATCACGAT
The DNA here is from genome assembly GCA_025924095.1 of Sorangium sp. Taxonomy (GTDB): domain Bacteria; phylum Myxococcota_A; class Polyangia; order Polyangiales; family Polyangiaceae; genus Sorangium. The sequence continues at coordinate 1,474 of JAICEP010000646.1, read as the reverse complement.
GACGCGCGAGTGGTCCCGCGGCAGGAGCCCGCCGCGGGCGAGCCCGGACGCCATCGGGCGGTAAGCGCGGACCTCGATGTCGCGGCGCCGGAGCTCGTCGAAGAACGGGGCGTCGGTCTCGTGGGAGCCGAGCGGATCGTAGAGGAGCCGCGTGCGCACGCCGCGCGCCGCGGCCCGCCCCATGATGTCCCCGAACGAGCTCCCGAGCAGATCGTCGCGGTAGATGTACGTCTCGATGTCGACGCGCCGCTCTGCGCGCTCGACGTCGCGGAAGATCGACCCCAGCACCGCCTCCATGTCGGGCAGGAGGGCGAGCGTGTGCTGCGCCGTCAGGATGGGGCCGATGGGATTCGACGCGCGGGGGCTGGCGGCGCCGCGGCCGGAGGGCGGCTCGCCCGGAACAGGCGAGCTGCGTCCGTCGCCGACGGGGCTCAGCAACCGGCGGTCACGGGGGATCATCGTCGCAGTGTGGAGGATGCGCGGGCGAAGGCGAGCGCTACCGGGTCTGCCAGGGCTGCGCCGCGCGCGGGCGCAGGGGCAGCGGACGGGCGCGTCCGCTCACTTGAGCGAGAGCGGACCCTCGACGGCCGCGGCGCCGCCCTTCATCTCGTGCGAGTTGGGATCGTACTTCGAGGTGCACTTCGCCATCACGAGGCTCGCCTCGAAGTTGCCGTCCTGCTGGAGCGTGCCCTCGACGGTCACCTGGACGCCGCCGCTCGGCATATCGCGGAAGGTGTCGGGAATGACGCACTGGGCGTAGCGCACCGGCAGCGGCGCCTGCGTGCCGTGGATCTGGAAGCGGTACTCGCAGGGGGTGTCGCGCTTGGCCAGCGTGCCGGGCACGAGCTCGCCCTCGACGCGGACCTTGCGGCCGGCGAGCTTCTCCTTCGAGGCGAGCAGCTGATCGACCGGCGTCGCGTAGACGGCCGCTTCCTTGAAGCCGACGAGGAACAGGGAGACGAGCGCGCCCACCATGACGAGCAGCGTCGCGAGCAGGCCGAGGCTGCGCGACGCGCGCGGCTTGTTCGGCGGGCTCGCCGCGGCGGGCTTCACCACCGCGGGCGTGTCTTGCTGCTCCACCAGAGACAGCGCCTGAGCCAACTCTTCATCCAGCTTCTTGCTCATCGTGGGGACCCTTCAGGCACAGGCTAGCCCGCGCCCCCACAGGCTAGCCCGCGCCCCACGACCGGTCGAGCGCCACCTGCACGGCCCGAGCCCGGCCGGCGGCGCCCCCGCGGCGCTCGACAGCCCTACCGGACTTGTCCCTCGCGAGCGGACTCGACGAACTGGCGCGCCTGCTCGCGGAGGGTCGAGACGCTCGCGGCGTCGTCGGTCGTGAAGAGCACGCGGAGCCCGTCCGCCGCCTCGACGACCCTGCCGCGCGCGCCCATGCGGGCCATGTCGAACAGGCGGCAGCGCGTCACGAGGTCCTCCGGCGGTTGCTGCCCCGCCTGGCGGAGCGCGCCGAGGTGCG
>JAICEP010000645.1 GCA_025924095.1 Sorangium sp. | reverse complement strand
GCGTCCTGCTCCCGGCGTGCTGAGGCGGGGCCGCGCCACCGCCGCGCGGGCCGCGGAGCGAGGCCGCGCTCTTCGCTCGAGCGAGCGCGGCGCGACCCCGCGCGCGACAGCTCCGGCTAGGGCCCTCGATGTCCGAGCTTCCGGATGAGCCTCACAAGGTCCTCCGGGTTGACCGGCTTTCCGAGGTGCTCGTCGTAGCCCGCCTCGAAGGCGAGCCGCTGGCTCGCGCCGCCCGTGTAGGCCGTGAGCGCGATCGCCGGCGTCTCCCCCCCGGCGTCCCGCGGCATCGCCCGCACGCTCCGCAGGAACGTGTAGCCGTCTTGCTCGGCCATGCCGATGTCGCTCACGAGGACGTGCGGCCTCGCCGCGGCGAGCGCGCCGAGCGCTTCGGACGCGGAGCCCGCGACGTGCACCTCCGCCCCGCGCTGGCAGAGCACGGCGTGGACGAGCTCGCGCGCGTCCGGATCGTCGTCCACGACGAGCACGCGGAGGCCGTCCAGCCGCGCTCGCGTCGGCTTCCGAGCGGCCGCCTCGGGAGGGGTGTCCGGGCCCTGCTCGGCGAGCGGCGCCGCCGCGCGCACGGGCAGCGTGACGAAGAAGCTCGCCCCCCGGCCCAGCCCGGCGCTCTGGGCCGAGACGCTGCCACCGTGGAGCTCGACGATGTGGCGGACGATCGACAGCCCGAGCCCCAGCCCGCCCAACCTGCGGGTGATCGAGCTGTCGGCCTGCCAGAACCGCTCGAACACGTGGGGGATCATCGCGGGCTCGATCCCGCGTCCATCGTCGTGCACGGCGAGGTCGATGCTCGCCCCGACCTGCTCGAGGCGCACGCGGACATGTCCCCCCGTCTCGGCGAACTTCACCGCGTTGGACAGGAGGTTCCACACCACCTGCTGGAGCCGCGCCGGGTCGCCGAGGAGCAGGAGGGGGCGCTCGGCGCCCTGTACCGAGAGCTCGATGCCCTTCGCGTCCGCGGCCGGGCGGACGACCTCGAGCGCTTCGGTCACGATGGCCGCGAAGCTCGTCGGCCTCGTCTCGATGCGCATCTTGCCGGTGATGATGCGCGAGACGTCGAGCACGTCCTCCACGATCCTGGCCTGCGCCTGCGCGTTTCGCCGGATCGTCTCGAGGGCCTTCGCGGTCTCGGGGTCGGTCACGCTGTCGCACAGGAGCGACGACCACCCGAGGATCGCGTTGAGCGGCGTCCGGAGCTCGTGCGAGACCGTCGCGAGGAACTCGTCCTTCATGCGATTCGCCTCCTGCTCCTGCGCGAGACGGAGGCGCTCCTGCTCGGCGCGGCGCCGCTCGGTGAGGTCCCTCGTGACCTTCGCGAACCCGACGAGCTCCCCGCCGGGGCCGCGGAGCGCCGTGATGACGACGCTGGCCCAGAACCGCGTGCCATCCTTGCGGATGCGCCATCCCTCATCCGCCACCCGCCCATCGCGGTCGGCGGTCGCGAGCTCCCACTCGCATTTGCCGGTGCGGACGTCCGTCTCCGGGTAGAACCGCGAGAAATGCTGGCCGACGATCTCGTCGGCCGTGTAGCCCTTGAGCTCCTGCGCCCCGAGGTTCCAGGTCGTGATGACGCCCTGCGGATCGAGCATGAAGATCGCGTAGTCCTTCACGCTCTCGACGAGCAGCCGGAAGCGCTCCTCGCTCCGGCGGAGCGCCTCCTTCATACCGGGCTCGGGTAACGCGCTCGGCTGTAATAAAACAGACATGGCGCAGAGAGGATGCTCTATTCACGCGCCGTCGGCCACTTTCGGGAACCCCGTGAGCCGCTCGAGTGGCAACGCTTTCCCTCCGGAAGCCGTGTCCCGCGCAGGTCCCCACCTCGAAGCGCCGCGGCATGCCGCAGAGCGGCAGCGGTCGCCATCAATCCGCTCTGTACAGAATATTCAACACCCACCGCAGGGCTGCGCGGCGCGCGGCCTGCAGCTCCAGCAACAGCAGGCCGGAGCGCGGAACAGGCGCCATGACGGGCGGGGAGCTCGCGGCCAGGGTGAAGCGCACAGAGAGCAGCCGCCCTCGTCAGCGCGGCTCTGGCGCCGCGACATGAACAGGAGAGGAGATCCAGACACGAGGACGCGCAGGGTGGCAGAAGGCGTGATGAAGGAGAGAAGAGGCAAGATGGAGGTTGCCGGCGTCCTCTGCTTTCATGAGGCCCGGATCGAGCGCGTCACCGGAGCGAGCGATTGTTGAGGCGACGCGGGATCAGGTGCTGGAAACGCTCCGGGGAGAGGACGGCGTCTTCCTCCGGCCCGTCGCGCTTGCCGTCGCATCGGCGCCGCCACGGATGGCGGCTCGGTGTACCCTGCCCCGCCGTGCGACTGTTCGAGAGCGCCGTGCTCCACCCGCGCTGGCTCGCAGCCGCCGTCGTGCTCGCCGGCGCCCTGGCCGGGTCCGACGCGCGCGCGGAGGTCCAGCACCTGCGCATCGTGTACGAGGCCCACGAGGGGTGCCCCAGCGCCGAGGCGTTCGTGCGCGAGCTGCGCGCGCGCACGAGCCGCGCGCGAGCCGCCGCGCCGGACGAGGCGGCGCTCGAGGTGCGCGTGCGCATCACGCGGAGCGGGGGCGCGAGCCGCGGCCGGATCACCCTCGGCAAGGAGGAGAGAGCACGCGTCCGCGAGGTCGGCGGCGCCACCTGCGCGGAGGTCGTCGCGGCGCTGGCGCTCATCACGGCCCTCCGGATCGACCCCACCGCTTCCCTCGACCCGCAGCTGCCGGCCGCGGAGCCGAGCTCGTCCGAGGCTCCGGAACCCGCCGGGGCGGTGGATCCCGCGGCGAACCCCGCCGCGGCGACGAGCCCCACGAGGGATCCCGCCGCGGCTGCAAACCCCGCCGGGGCGGCGGCTCCCGCAGGCGGTGAAGCGGCGGGACCGGCGAGCCCGCCGCGCGCCGTGCCGCCGCCCGCCGCCCCGCCGGCCCGCCCAGCGTCACCGGCCGCCGTCGCCCCGCGCTCCCCGCCGCTGCCGGTGGAGCGCCGGTGGACGCTCGGCCTCCAGGCGAGCGCGGCGTCCGGGGTCGCCCCCGAGGTTCTGCTCGGCGGGGGAGTTTTCCTCGAGCTGCGCGCCGATCTTGGCGTCAGCGCCTCGCTCCGCGTGGCGGCCGAGATGGCCGCCTCCGGCGCCGTCGACGCCGGGCCGGGCGGCGCCCGCTTCACCCGCGGCATCGGCCGGCTCGACGCCTGCGCGGACCTCTTTCGCCCGGCGCGCTGGCTCGCGCTCGCGCCCTGCGCGGGCGCCGAGGCCGGCTTTCTCCACGGTAGCGGGCTGGTCGGCGAGGCGATCGTCGAGGTGAATGAGGTCACCGTGCCCTGGGCCAGCCTCGGGCTCCTCGCGCGCGTGACCGTCTCGCCCGGCGCGCTCGTGCGCGTCGACGTGCAAGGTGGACCGCAGTTCTCGCTGGTGCGGCGCTCGTTCGTGTTCGAGAGCCCGGCGCAGCTCATTCACGAGGTGCCCGCGGTCACCTGGATGCTCCACCTCGGCGCCGGCCTCTCGTTTTGATGATCAGGCCGCTTCGAGCCGGAAATTGCACGGAGCGTCCACCGTGATGAAGCGCTGATCTCGGGGCGGGTCGCCGGGATCGACGCCGCGAGGAAGCCGTCGGGGGTCCTGGAGGCGCGCCCGCGGGCGCCAGGCTATCGGGCCTCGTTGCGGTAGGACAGGAAGCGCCGGAGCCCGTCCTGGAGGCTCGCGAAGATGGGAACGTCGTCGAAGCCGAGATCGCTGTCGATCAGCACTTTCGCCATGGCCGGCGAGATACCGACGATGACGCACTGCGCGCCCAGCAACGAGGACGCGCGCACCGTGTCGCGCAGGTGATGTGCCCCGTCCGCGTCCACGAAAGGCACGCCGGTGACATCGATGATCACGTGCTCCGCCCGCGTGTCCACGATGGCCTGGAGCAGCACGTCGAGGATGCGGGCGGCGCGAGCGGCGTCGACGCGACCGACGAGCGGCAGCGCGAGGATGCCATTCCAGAGCCGGAGCACGGGCGTGGACAGCGCGGCGATGGCGCGCTGCTGCTCCTCGCTCACGCGGAGCTGCTCCTCGATCCGCCGGGTTCGCTCGTCCACCGCGGCCTCGAGCTGCGCGGTCTGGGCCCGCAGCTCATCCTCGGTCTGCTTGATCTCGCCGATATCCACGTGGATCTGCAGCACCTCGCGCACGCCGCCCGCCGCGTCGTGGATGGGATGAAGCGAGGAGGCGACCCAGCGGGCCGCTCCCTTCTGGAGCGGTTCCGCCTGGACCGGATCATAACGTATGGTAGGCAACGCCGTGGACTCGCCCCGCAAGAACGCTCGCTCGACGAGGGGCATCGATCCATTGGCGGATACCTGCTCATCCGCCAGCAACCGCCACGCGGTGAGATCCCCGAGGCGCAAGTGCCAGAGCTGCTCCCACCGACGATTCACCTCGATCGCGCGGCTCTCGCGATCGTAGATCATCATGCTCACGATGCCCCCGTCGAGCAGCGCCTGATAGCGGCGCGCGGGGATCTCCAGCTCGGCAACGCGCTGCCGCAGCGCATCAATCTCGTGCTCGAGCTCGGCGATCGTCGGAGTTGTCTTCATATGAACCGCTCTGGGCAAATGACGGCACCCCCCACGTCAGGCGCGATACGAGCGCACGCCGAGGATACGAGATGTAAATATTTGCTGCAAGCGGAAGCGAGCGGCACGACCCTTGGGGTGCATTCGACCCGCCCCGAGGTGCCGTCATGGCGTCACGCGCGCGTCGCGGGCGGGCGCCGGCGTCCCCCGCCGCCCCT
>JAICEP010000644.1 GCA_025924095.1 Sorangium sp. | reverse complement strand
CGGCTATCACACGCTGATGCGGGCGGCGCTCTACGTGAAGATCCGCGTCGCGAGGCGGCAGGAGCTCTCCGAGAGCGAGGCGGCGGCGCTCGCGGAGCGGGCGGCGAAGCACGCCGGCGTGGTGGTCGACGCCGCCTTCGTGATCGCGGTCAAGACGCCGCCGGACGGCCGGCTGAACCGCCTCGTCCTCGGCCGCCTCGCGGCGCAGTCCGGCGCGTCGACCGCCGAGATCCGGGAGACGATCTTCCCGCGGCGGCCGGCGCAGGGCGGCTGACGCGCCTCGCGCTCCCGCTCGTCCACCTCGCGCTCCCGCTTGTCCATGGCGACGAGCCGTCCTCCTGCAGGTCGAAGGTCGACGCGAGCCCGTCGCGGTCGCGTGGAGGTCGAGCGCGCCTCGTGACGCGCTCCGGTCATGGACTAAGCTCCGCGCCCGATATGGAACGGCTCTTCTTCCTGCTCTCGGGCGTCTACGGGTTCCTCGGGGTGGCGCTCGGCGCCTTCGGCGCTCACGGCCTCAAGGAGAAGCTGGACGCGCTCCCGGACGGCGCGCTGCGCGCTTCCTGGTGGCAGACGGGTTCCCTGTACCACCTCATCCACGCGCTCGCGCTGGCGCTCGCCGCCCACCTCGCCGCGCGCACCGGCGGGGCGGCGGCCACCACCGCCGGCTTCTGCTTCGCGGCCGGCGTGCTGCTCTTCTCCGGCAGCCTCTACGTGATGACCTTGACCGGCGTCCGCGTCCTCGGCGTGGTCACGCCGATCGGCGGGCTGTTCCTCCTCGCCGGCTGGGGCGCGGTGGCGGTGGCCGCGCTCGGGCTCGCGAAGGGCTGAGGCGCCCCGGCCCAGCGCCCCGCCTACGTCGTCCTGCGCGCGACAAGCCGGCCGAGCCGCGCGGACGCCCGCTCGCGGAAGGAGGCCATGCGGGCCTGGGCGCGCCCCCAGCGCTCGCTGTGCGCGAGATCGTCGAGCAGCGAGTACGAGACCGGCGTGACGATCAGGGTGAGCAGCAGGCTCAGGGACTGGCCGCCGATGACCACCACGGCGATCGCGTGGCGCTCCTCGGCCCCAGGCCCCGTGCCCAGCCAGAGCGGGAGCATGCCCGCCACCAGGGCCAGCGTGGTCATCAGGATCGGCCGCAGCCGGTCGCGGTTCGCCTGGAGGATCGCCTCCGCGCGCGGCATGCCCTCGGCGCGGAGCCTGTTCATGTGGTCGACCTGGAGGATCGAGTTCTTCTTCACCACGCCGAACAGCACGAGGAAGCCGAGCGCCGAGTACAGGTTGAGGGTGTTCCCGGTCGCCCACAGGCTGAGCAGCGCGAACGGCACCGCCAGCGGCAGCGAGAGCAGGATCGTGACCGGGTGGACGAGGCTCTCGAACTGCGACGCCAGGATCATGTACATGAGCACGATCGACAGGAGGAACGCCCAGATGAACTCCCCGAACGCGCGCTCGAGCTCCGCGCCGCGGCCGCGCACGCTGGTCGTGTACGCCGCGGGCATGTCCATCTCCCGCGCCGCCCCGCGCAGCGCCTCCAGCCGGTCGGCCAGCGCGTAACCGGGCGCCACGCCGGCCCGCAGGCTCGAGACCCGCTGGCGGTCGAGCCGGTCGATGCGCGACGGGCTCCTCGCCTCCTCGATGCGCACCAGGTTGTCGAGGCGCACCAGATCGCCCCGGAGCAGCGGCGATCCGGCCGACGCGGTCGCGTCGCCGGAGCCGCGCGCCTGCGGCGCCGCCGGCGCGCGCACCGACCGGGGCACGTACAGGCGGCGGACGGCCGACAGCCGATCGCGGTCCTCCTCGACGAGCCGCAGCTGCACGTCGTAGTTCTCGTTGGCGGCCTCGTCCCGGAAGCGCGAGACCGCGTCATCTCCCCCCACCATCAGGCGCAGCGCGGTCGCGATGTCCTGCGTCCGCACCCCGAGCTCCGCGGCGCGCTCGCGCTCGATGAGCACCCGCAGCTCGGGCCGGTCGATCTTCAGCGTCACGTCCGCGTCGACGATGCCGCCGAGCTGCGCTGAGCGCTCCCGGAGCTCGTTCGCGTAGCGCTCGAGCGCCTCGATGTCGGGCCCCTGGATCGCGAAGTCGATCTCGAAATTCCCGCCGCCGATGTTGAACGACGGCACGTTGCGGACCGAGATCCGGAGATCGGAGTACTTGCGCAGCTTGCGCCGCACCTCCTGCATCACCTCGTTCTGCGAGTAGTTGTCCCTGAACGCACGGAGGGGGTTGCCGGAGAACGTCTCCCGGAACAGCCGCGTCAGGGAGAACGTGCGCTCGTCGTGCGGGGCGATGCGGACGAAGGCCTCGCCCGAGCTGACCCCGCCGATGAAGCCGCCGCCCGCCGTGGCGAGCACGCTCCGCACCCCGCGCACCCCGCGGACGTCGTCGCCGATGCGCCGCATCACGTCGTCCATCGCGTCGATGCTCGCGCTGAGCGGGGCCGTGACGCGGATCTCGAACTCCGCGTCGTCCGCGCCGGAGGGGATGTACTCCTGCTTCACGAGCCCGTAGAGCGGCACCGCCGAGGCCATCACCAGGACGGCGCCGGCCGACACGAGCAGGCGGTGCCGCATCGCGAACGCGAGGGCGCGCAGGTACCTGGCCTCGAGCCGCCCGTAGAAGCCCGGGCGCGCCGCCGCCTCGCCCCCGCCCCCCGCCTCGCCCGCGCCGTGGGCGTGGGTCCCCTCCTTGCGGAGCAGGCGCGCGCTCATCATCGGGGTCAGCGAGAAGCTGACGAGGAGGCTCACGAGGATCGCCACCGTGGCCGTGATCCCGAACTGGAACAGGAACCGCCCCGAGATCGACGACATGAACGACACGGGGACGAAGATGACGACGAGCGACAGCGTCGTCGCGAGCACGGCGAGCCCGATCTCCTGCGTGGCGGCCCGCGCCGCCTCGAAGGAATCCATCTTCTTCTCCTCGACGAACCGGAAGATGTTCTCGAGGACGACGATGGCGTCGTCGATGACGATGCCCACCATCAGCACGAGCGCCAGCATCGTCACGCTGTTCAGGGTGAAGTCGAGCGCCCACATCATGCCGAACGTCGCGACGACCGACGTCGGGATGGCGATCCCCGCGATGATCGTCGACCGCCACGACCGCATGAACAAGAGGACGACCGCGCACGCCAGGATGCTGCCGAGCACGAGGTGCACGTTGATCTCGTGCAGCGCGGTGTAGATGTAGCCCGACTGATCGCGGATCACCTCGAGCCGCACGTCCTCGGGCAGCTGCTCGGAGAGCGCCGCCAGGTTGGCCTTCACGGCCTCGATCACCGCGACGGTGTTCGCGCCCGACTGCCGCACGACGTGGAGGACGACGGTCGGCTTGCCGTCGAGGCGGGCCAGCGAGCGCTGCTCGTAGGTGCCGTCCTCGGCGCGGCCGACGTCGCGCACCCGGACGGGCCGCCCGTCGACGCTGGCGACGACCATGTCGTTGAAGGCCCCCGCGCTCTCGAGGCGCCCCATGGTGCGCAGCGTCCGCTCTTCCTCCTTCCCCGTGACGTTGCCCGCAGGGATGTTCGCGTTCTGCTGGACGATGGCGTCGCGGACGGCCGTGACCGGGAGGCCGTACGCGGCGAGCCGGTCGGCGTTCAGCCAGATCTTGATCGCGCGCTCCTGCCCGCCCACGACGCGCACCTCGCCGACGCCCGACGAGCGCTCGAGCTGCACCCGCACGAGCTTGTCGGCCACCTCGGTGAGCTCCCGGATCGATCGATCGGCGGAGAGCGCGATCGACATCACCGGGGTCGAGTCGTTGTCCTGCTTCGCGATGATGGGCGGATCGGTGCCCACCGGCAGGCGGCGCAGCGCAGCCTGCACGCGATCGCGCACGTCCTGCGCCGCCGAGTCGACGTCGCGATCGAGGTTGAAGGTGGCGATGACGACCGAGGTGCCGCTCGACGAGATCGAGCGGAGCTCGGTGATCCCCTCGACGGTGTTGACCGCCGCCTCGATCTCCTCCGAGATCTCCGCCTCGACGTCCTCGGGCGCGCCGCCGGGGAGCGTCGTGCGGACCGAGACCGTCGGCAGATCCACGGCGGGGAAGCGGTCCACGCCCAGCTTGAAATAGGCCACCGCGCCGACGACCACGAGGGCGAGCGCCAGCATGGCGGCGAACACGGGCCGCTGGATGCAGATCCTGGCGAGCGTCTGCATCCTAGCCGCCCTCCACCACGCGCACCGGCTGCCCCTGCTGGAGCGACCCGGGCCGGGCGACGACCGACTCTCCCACGGCGAGACCGGACACGATCTCGACCCGATCGCCCGCCGTCTTTCCGGTGGTGACCTGCTTCTCCTTCGCCTTGCCGTCCTCGACCGTGATCACCTTCGCGAGGCCGGCGAACCGGACGATGGAGGTCGCCGGCACGGTCGGCACCGGCCTCACGGTCACGGCGATCTGCGCGCTGACGAGGCTGCCAGGCCGCAGGTGGCCGGGGTTCTTGATGTCGCTCTCCACGAGCAAGGTCCGGCTCTGCGGGTCGAGCGCGGGCGCGAGGCGCGCGACCGTCCCCTCGTAGCTCACGTCGTCTCCCGGGATCTTCACGCGAACCACCTGCCCCGCGCGCACGGCGGCCGCCTCGAGCTCCGGGATCGCCACGCGCAGCCGCAGGGGATCGATCCGGACGACCTCCACGATCGGCGCCCCCGCGGCGAGGTACTGGCCGACGCTCGCCCGCCGCACCTGGACGACGCCGTCGAGCGGCGACCGCACCATGGCGTCGGCGAGCTGCTGCCGCGCCATGCGCAGCTCCGAGCGCCGCTGGCGCACCGCCGCCTG
>JAICEP010000643.1 GCA_025924095.1 Sorangium sp. | reverse complement strand
GGCCCGCGCCTGCGCGAAGAATCCCGGCGAGGACCGGGGAAGCCGGTGCTAGGAGGGACACAGGCGCCCGGCGATCCGCGGGCCGCGCCTCAGGCACCGGTGGACAGGATCTGGAGCTGACGTTGATGGGCCCTCATGGTTGATCTACCTGAATCGGAGCAGCGGCCCTCGGCGTACGTGACCGGCGCCGAGGCGGCGGAGCTGCTCGGCGTGAAGCGGGAGACGCTCTATGCGTACGCGAGCCGCGGCGTGCTCCGGGGCGTGCCCGGCGGGCGAGGGCGCGCGCGGCTCTACCTGAGGGCGGACATCGAGCGGCTCAGGGCGCGGCATGACGCGCGCGCCGGCCACGGCCCGGTCGCCGCCGAGGCGCTCCGGTGGGGCGAGCCGGTGCTCGAGTCGGCGCTCACCGCGATCGGCCCGCGCGGGCCCGTCTACCGGGGCAAGGAGGCGGTCGCGCTGGCGCTCGAGGACGTGCCGTTCGAGGCGGTCGCCGAGCTCCTGTGGACCGGCGAGCTGCCGGCGGAGGGCGCGCCGGCGGCGCGACCCGGTCGGCTGGGCGTCCGCCCGGCGAAGCTCGCGGCGCTCCTGCCGGAGGGCGCGCCGCCGTTCACCGCGCTCGCGCTCGTGGTGCCCGCGCTCGGCGCGCACGACGCGACCCGCCACGTGGGCGCGCCCTCGGGCGACGGGCGCATCCCCACGAGCGACGCGGAGCGCGCGCGGGCGCGGGCGCTCGTGCGATCGCTCGCGGCGCTCGTCGGCCTCGGGCGGGAGGCGGGCAGGGCGACCGCCGCCCTCGAGGCCGAGGGGACGGCGCGGCGCCTGCTCGTCGCCCTCGGCGCGAACCCCACGAAGAAGGCGGAGCGCGCCGTGAACCGGGCGCTGCTGGTCTCGGCCGATCACGAGCTGAACGCCTCGACGTTCGCGGTCCGGGTGGCCGCCTCCACCGGGGCCGACCTCTACGCCTGCGTCAGCGCCGGGCTCGCGGCGCTCTCCGGCCCGAGGCACGGCGGCGCCAGCGACCGGGTGGAGGCCCTGGTCGCCGAAGCAGGCCGGCCCGAGCGCGCCGCCGCCGCGGTCCACGAGCGGCTGCGCCGCGGCGAGCCCATCGCCGGCTTCGGGCACCGGCTCTACCCCGAGGGCGACCCCCGCGCCCGGGCGCTGCTCGACACGGCCCGGGCGCTCGCGCCGCAGAGCGCGGCGCTGCGCACGGTGCTCGCGCTCGTCGACGCGCTGCGCGACGCCGGCCACGACCCGCCGTCGCTCGACGTCGGCCTCGTCGCGATCGCTGCAGCGCTCGGCCTGCCGGCCGGCTCGGCGGCGGCGCTCTTCGCGGTGGGGCGCGCCGCGGGGTGGATCGCCCACGCGTTCGAGCAGCGGGAGGCCGGGTACATGCTGCGGCCCCGCGCCCGGTACACCGGGCCCTGATCGCCGCGCGCCCGCGCTCTAAAAATCGACCTGCATGCCGAGCTCGACCACCCGGTTGGGCGGCAGACCGAAGTACGCCGTGGCCGGCCGCGCGTTGCGCGAGATGAACGCGAACAGCCACTTCCGCCACCGGGACATCTTCGAGCTCCCCGTCGTCAGCAGCGTCTCCCGGCCGAGATAGTAGCTCGTCCGCCCGAGATCGATGTGGAGCCCGTGCCGCTTGCACCCCTCCAGCACCGACGGGGCGTTCGGCGTCTGCATGAAGCCGTAGCACGCCGTCACCTGATAGATGCCCTCGCCCCGAGGGATCACCGTCATGCGCCGCACCTCCGGCACCTCCGGCACGTTCAGCGCCTGGATCGAGAGGAGCACCACCTGCTCGTGAAGCACCTGGTTGTGCTTCACGTGGTGCAGCAGGATCGGCGGCGTGCCCTCCGGGCTCGACGCCATGAAGACCGCCGTCCCGCGCACCCGGTGCGGCTTCACGCGCTTCACGTCCTCGAGGAACGTGTCGAGCGGCAAGATCACCGACTTGATCGCCGCGGCGAGGTGCTTGCGCCCCGTCTTCCACGTCGTCATCACCGTGAAGATCGCCGCCCCCATCACGATGGGCACCCAGCCCCCGTGGAAGAACTTGGCGCTGTTCGCCGCGAAGAACGCGAGATCGATCACCAGGAAGAGCCCGGCCAGCGGGAGCGACTTCCAGACCGGCCAGCCCCACGTCTTCCGCGTGACCACGTAATAGACCACCGTCGTGATCCCCATCGTGCCCGTGACGGCGATGCCGTACGCGGCCGCGAGCGCGCTCGAGCTCTTGAAGGCGAGCACCAGCACGAGGCACGAGATCAGGAGCCCGCTGTTCACCTCGGGGATGTAGATCTGCCCCGCCTCGTCCTTCGAGGTGTGGATCACCGTGACGCGCGGGAAGTACCCGAGCTGCACCGCCTGCTGCGTCAGCGAGAAGGCCCCGGAGATGAGCGCCTGGGATGCCACGACCGTCGCCGCGGTCGCGATCGCCACCGTGGGGTAGAGCGCCCACGACGGGACCAGCGCGTAGAACGGGTTCGCCGCGGCGGCCGGGTCCTCGAGCAGCTTGGCGCCCTGGCCGAAGTAGTTGATGAGCAGCCCCGGCCAGACGATTGTGTACCAGGTGTACTTGATCGGCCTGCGGCCGAAATGACCCATGTCGGCGTACAGCGCCTCGCCGCCCGTGATGCAGAGGACGACCGCGCCGAGGATCAGGAAGCCGTGCACGTTGTTCTCGACGAAGAAGCTCACCGCGTAGGTCGGTGAGACGGCCCGGAGCACGCCGGGGCTGTGGAGGATCTCCTTGGCCCCGAGCAGCGTGAGCGCCACGAACCACACCAGCGTCACCGGCCCGAAGATCGTCCCGACGCCGGCCGTGCCGCGCTTCTGCACGAGGAACACGGCGAGCAGCACGGCGCACGTGATCGGCACGACGGCGGGCTTCAGCGTCGACGTCGCGACCTCGAGGCCCTCCACCGCCGAGAGCACCGAGATCGCCGGCGTGATCACGCCGTCGCCGTAAAGGAGCGCGGCGCCGAAGAGGACGAGGAGCACGAGGAGGCCGCGACCCTCGCCCTTGCGCTCGCTGTTCGGGACGAGCGCGAGCAGCGCGAGGATGCCGCCCGCCCCCTCGTTGTCAGCCCGCGTGATGAACGTCACGTATTTGACGGTCACCACCATCATCAGCGCCCAGAACATCAGCGAGAGCACGCCGAGCACGTTCTGCGGCGTCGGATCGACGTGATGCGGGCTGATCGGGCTGAAGCACTCCTTCATCGCGTAGAGGGGGCTCGTCCCGATGTCGCCGTAGACGACCCCGAGCGCCGCGAGCATCAGCGGCCACGTCTTCTTCGGGCTCGATCCGTGAGCGCCCTCGGCCGACGCAGACGCCGCGGGGCGCTCTGCGCCCGGGGCCGGTTGTGGGCTTGTCGTCATGGGGCGCGAAGCCTACTCCATCGCGAGCGCCCCCCGCGAGGAGGCGGGGCGCGCCGTCTCAGCCGAGCGCGCGCGCCGCCGCGGTGAGATCGTCGATGAAGCGGGAGAGCTCGGCTTGCCTGGAAACCTCGTCCGGCATGCGCAGGATCGACGCGGGGTGCACGGTCGCCAGCGTGCGCGGCGCGAGCGGCGAGGCGACGATCTGGCCGCGATCGCGCGTGACCCGGAACGAGCTGCCGAGCAGCGCCTGCGCCGCCGTCGCGCCGAGGCACACCACGATCGCCGGCTGCACCGCCGCGATCTCCGCGGCGAGCCAGGGAAGGCACGCGCGGATCTCGCGCGCGTCCGGCTTCTTGTGGATGCGGCGCTTGCCGCGCGGCTCCCACTTGAAGTGCTTGACCACGTTGGTCACATACGCCCGGCGCCGATCGATCCCCGCCGCCTCGAGCGCGCGATCGAGCAGCTGCCCCGCCGGGCCCACGAACGGCTTGCCGGCCAGATCCTCCTTGTCGCCCGGTTGCTCGCCGACGAGGAGCACGTCCGAGCGCGCCGCGCCCTCGCCGAACACCGTCTGCGTCCCCCGCTCCCAGAGCGGGCACGCCCGGCAGCCCGCGGCGGCTTCGCGCAGGCGCGGCAACGAAGGATCGCTGGGGACCAGGGCCGCCGCCGTCGCCTCGCCGGCACCGGCGTCGCGCCCTGCTGCATTTCGTCTCGCCACGGTCGCCATGGATTCCCCTGGAGCATCGCGCGTGCCACCCGCGCGGCGGCGCGCTCGAACACGCGGCGCCGCGCTCGAACGCGCCGCGTCGCGAGGAAGCGCGGCCGAGCCGTCTTGACGGCTCCGGGTGGCCTTCCCATAGTGCCAAGGTCCCTCGAATTGACCCACCAGTCAGCATGCCCCGCCTCGCCGATCGCCGCGCCAGGATCGAGTTGCTCCGCGCCGCCGAGGCGGCCTTCACCGAGCGCGGCCTGGCCGCGGCGCGGGTCGAGGACATCACCGAGCGGGCCGGCGTCTCGAAGGGCGCCTTCTACCTGCACTTCCACAGCAAGGACGACTGCTTCAAGCAGATCGTCGAGACCTTCATCGCGCGGCTCGCGGGGTGCGTGCAGCTGCCGCTCATCGCCATCGAGGGCGTCGATCGAGCCCCGGTGAGCGAGTTCTTCAAGCGGCTCCTCGCCCACGACATCGAGGTGCTCGAGTTCTGCTGGCAGAACCGGGCGCTCCTCAAGATGATGCAAGCAGGCGGCGGCGGGGCCTCCTACGCCTACCTGATCGACGAGTTCGCCCAGCGCGTCGCGTGCCTCGTGGAGAGCCGCGTCCGGTACGCGATCGACATCGGCCTCTACCGGCGCGACCTCGATCCGAGCGTCATCGCGGCGCTCATCTCGGGCGCCTTCG
>JAICEP010000642.1 GCA_025924095.1 Sorangium sp. | reverse complement strand
CGCCTTTGCGCCTTTGCGTTTTTTTCTCTCTTGGCGCCTTGGCGGCCCTCGTCTCTTCGCTCCGCCAGACCTCACCAGGCGAGGTGAGCCCGCCCGTCGAGGTACACGCGCTTCGCTTCCTCGAGCCCCGTCGACTCGACCTCCACCACGCGCAGGATCTCCGTCGCGGCCCCGAGCGCGACGTCCCTCCCCGCCTCGAAGCGCTGCGCCCGGACCAGAACGCGATAGGCCTTGTCGAGCAGGAGCGCCCGCTCGCGCGACGGCGCCACGAGGTACGCGAGATCGCGATCGCCTCCTCGCGCCCCGCGCCGCACCTCCGCCTCGTCGAGCGCGCCGCCAGGGAAGAAGCGCGCGAGCATCTCCTCGTTCCCTCGGTAGTCGTCGGCCCCGCGAGCGCGGCGCAGGTAGGTCAGGACCTCCGGCTCCGCGTGGCCGGCCTGCGGCACGTCGGGCATGCCGCGCAGGTCCTGGTGCCGCCAGCCGGCGGCGCCGGGCACCTTGCGCGAAAGCGAGAAGGTGTGATCCACCGTGACGCCCACGGCGCCGTGGCAGCCCATGCACGCGCGGTGCTCCTCCGCGGTCTGCAGCCGCAGCCGGCCCTGCTCGTCCTCGATGAACGCCTGGATCTGCCAGCCGAACGCGTTCCGCAGGCCGACCTCGGGCGCGCCAGGATGGAACGGCGGCTGCCCCTCCTCCTTCTCCTCGGCCTCACGCTCGTACGCGCGCGCGATCGCCCAGTCGTCCGGCTCGTCGACCTTCCGCGCGTAACGCAGCTCCTTCATCCGCGCAGAGAGCAGCGTCGGGCGGTCCGGATCGAGGTACCTCACCGAGTGAAGGAGCTCCGCCCCGCGCGGGTAGATCCACGCGCGAACCGGGACGCCGGCCGCCCCGCCGGCGTACCGCGCGGGCAGGCGAAGGACGCGCGTCACCGCGGGCTCGATCGCACCGTCGCCGTCGAGATCGAAGCCGGCGAGGAGCTCGCTCACCGGCTCGACCTCCCGCCCTGCAGGCGCCTCGGCGGGCGGCGCGTCGCCCTCCCTGGGCAAGGGCGACGGGGACGCGATCGCCGCCTCGAGCAGCGCGAGGTTCAGCTTGTAAACCTCGCGCGAGGGCGCGCCGGACGCGTCCTCGCGGAACGCGGCCGGCAGCCGGAGGAACACGTCGCCGGCGCTGCCGTTCGTGGGCCAGAAGCTCCCCGGGAACGGCTTGTACCGCACCGCCCGGAAGCCGCTCCCGTCGCGCGCGAAGCCCTCGCCGTCGAAGCCGGCCTCGAGGTCGAGATCGGGCACATAGCCCGGGTAATCCGGGCGCGCGGCGAGCGCCTTGCGCAGCGGCGCGTAGTTGTCCTCCCGGATGTACGCGAGGATCTCCGCGTCGCTCGTCCGGGCGGCGGCGGCCGAGAGGTCCTCGAGCAGGTGGGTCCAGGGGTTCCTCCGCGCCGCGTCCGAGAAGCTGTACGCGCGCTGGAGGTCGTGATCGGCGAGCGTGTTCGGGCCGATCCCGATCGTGTGGCACGTCCAGCAGCCGTTCGCGCCGCCGGCCGTCACCGCGTAACACATCGGCGGGATCGACGCCTCGGGGTTGCCCGCGTGCCCCGCGCGCGCGACCGCGGTGGCGAGCGGATCGTAGTCGCCCCCGCCGCAGCGCGCGGCCGCGACGAGGACGGCAGACATCGCCGCGAAGGTCAGGGACGCGGACAGCAGGCGTTCGCGGCGACCACGCATGGAGCTCACTCGGGCAGGAAGGTGAGCGCGATCACGCTCGACAGGGTGCCGTCGCCCTTCGGCCAGGTGCTGTAGGCGTTCTCGCCGGGATGCTGCACGGACATGAAGATCGAGCCCATGTCGGGCGTGAAGGACGGGCCGGTCGCCTCCGCGTCGCTCGGCATGGCCACCACGCGGAACGCCTTGCCGAAGCTCGGCTGGGCCACGCCGGGCTGGCCCTCGCGGTGGGCGGGGTCGAGATCGAGGTAGTAGAACGCGTCCGCGTGGGCGGCGACGCCGAAGTTGCCGTCGGTGCCGAACCACACGCCGCCCTCGCGGTCGAGGAGCAGGTTGTCCGGGCAGGAGGCGTCGAAGACCCCCTGCGCCTTCGAGCCGTGCCACACCTCGAAGTACCGGAACGCGATCGACGCGCCCGGATTCGCCGGATCGGCCTCCTCCAGCGCGAGGAGCGAGCCCACGGCGTCCGCGCGCTTCGGGGACGTTGTCGCGTGCGTCGCCGGATCGTGGAGCTTGCCCTCTTGATCGAGCGCCGTCTGCCCCGTGTGGTTGGTGAACGCCACGTAGACCCGCGGCGTGCCGCTCGGGTCGCGCGGGTTCCACTCGATGTCCTCGGGCCGGTTCAGCTCCATGATCCCGACCTTGTTGCTCGCCGTGAACAGCGCGCGCGCGACGTCGTGGTCCGCCTCGAAGCCGCCGATCCCGTTCCAGCTGACGTCGCGCAGCGCGGCGCCGACGGTCCTTGTCGCCTCGCCGAGCGCGGCCGCGTTCGGCGCGATGGAGGCGCTGTCCACCGAGAGCTCGATCCACTGCCCCGTGCCGGGGGCCGCCTCGGTCGGGGCCGCGCCGGTCGCGAGCAGGGTGTTGCCGGTCCTGTTGTCGAGCCCCGCGAGGTGCGCCGCGTAGAGCTTGCCCTCGTCGAGCAACCCGCGGATCTCCGCCCGCGCCATCCCGGCCGTGTAGTTGCCGGCCGTCACGTACTTGTAGATGCGGCCGCCGCGGCGGTCGTCGGTCCCGTAGATCACGATCGGCTGCCCCGGCACGAGCTTCCAGTCGCCGTCGACCGCGAACGTCGCTGCCTCCCAGCGGGCGCGGCCCATGAAGCCGAATTTCTTGTGGCCCGCGCCTGCCTCCGTCTTGCCGTCGTACTCGCCGGCGGGCTCCCCGGGGTCGATCTCGGTGAGATAGCCGTAGTGGTCGCGGGGTTGCCGGCCGCTCGGATCCGAGATGCGCCCGAACTCCGCGCTGGTGCTCGCCTCGAAGATCGGGCTCACCGGCGCGCCCGGGTCGAAGCCCCGACCGGCGAGGAACCTCTGATCGCTCGACCAGCTCGCCTCGAGATCGCCGTAGTAGTCCTGCACGTTCTCCTCGGCGGTGATCACCGTGCCCCACGGCGTCTGCCCGCCGGCGCAGTCGCCCATGATGCCGGCCACGATCCCTTCGTGGAGCGGCTCGCCCGTCGTGTCGTCCTTGCCCGGGCTCGAGAGCGCGTGCCCCGCGATCCGGCTCAGCGTCCTGCTCGTCGCGTCGTAGCGAACGGCCTCCGCGCTCCGGTCGACCGACCACGCGCCGGTCGCCGGATCCTGCACGGCCCGGAGCCAGGAGCCTCCGACCTCCCTCTTCTCCCAGCGAATGTACGTGTCGACGTCCTCCTGCGACCAGACGCTCGCCTCGACGTCGTTCGCGAGGACGCCGAGCTTCTTCAGGTGACGCGCCAGCGTGAGGTGCTGCCCGGTCGGCGCGGAGGTGGCCGTCGGGCTCTTTCCAGAGACGTACTCGTGGTTGACCCAGAGCCAGCCCGCGGTGCCGGAGCCGTTCCACTGCGGCGCGTTGCCCGCGGCGGCGGACCACCCCTGGCCGAAGAAGGCGGTGTAGTCGTTGTTGGCGCCGAACCGGGGCGCGTCCGGCGCGGCGCTGAAGGTCAGCGGATCGAGCCAGGTCACAACGACGTCCGAGCGCACCCCGGCGAGCGTCCGGAGGGTGTCGGTCGCGGCCGCGTCTAGCGGGAACTGCTCGCCCGCGGGCAAGGCGCCGGCGGCGAACATCTCCACGCGCTCCTTCACGTAATCCGCGAGGTTCGCGGCGTGGGTCCGCGGCGGCGCGTCCTCGCCGGGCTCGCCCTCCTCGCCGGGAGCACCGTTGGCGCCGTCCTCCCCGTCCAGGCCCGGCGTCCCCTCCTTGCCGGGCTGGCCCTGCGCGCCATCCTCGCCACAACCGCTCCCGATCGCGGCAAGGCCGCTCGTGAGCACCAGAAGCAACGCCGTCCTCAGGGTCCGCCTCGTCATCATCGCATCCTCTCCGCTGGGGATTGGCCGGAGACAATGCCCATCGACGGTGGCGTCCCGATGCGACGAGCGCGACGAATCCTTGTCAGACGCCACGCGGACCGCGCGGCTCGACGGCGCCCGAGCCGCCGCTCGGCGCTCGAAGCGCGAGATCAGGGCGGGAGGGCGAGCGAGATCACCGGCGGAAGCGCCGCATGGCACGCCGGCGCCGCGGAGCTCGCCGGCACGGCGCTAGTCGTCGTCGTCGGGCACGACGACGTCTTGACCGAAGCGCGCGCGCGCCTCCAGCAGCTCCTTGTCCGAGATCCAGGTGCGCTCGCAGCTGACGAGCGGCGCGACCTGATAGACGTCCTTGCGCTCCTCACCGTGTCCGTCCTCAAGGACCCGGACTACCTCATGATGGAAGCCGCAGGAGGGGCAGAGCGCTCGCATGAGCGGTCACTAGAGTGCAGGCGCGCTGGGTGCAAGGCCCTCCCCCGGCGGCGCGCCCGTGGACGAGCGGCGGCGGGGGAGGGAGGGGAAGCGCGGGAGGAGGGAGGGCGCGCGGGAGGAGGGGGTCGCCGGCTCAGGCCGTGGCTTTGGCGCCGACGGCGGCGGTCTTCTCGTCGCCCGAGTGGATGCGCATCCCGTAGAAGGAGCGGTACACGAACACCGTCGAGAGCACGAAGAAGATGGCCGCGAGCACGAGGCTCGTCGTGCGGTCGATCTCGATCGCCAGCTCGACCGCGAGGAGGCCGAACAGGGTCGTGAACTTGATGACCGGGTTCATCGCGACGGACGAGGTGT